>NZ_JBHVIV010000011.1:0-44869 GCF_042799475.1 Kitasatospora sp. NPDC057692
CGCGAGGCCTGGGAGGCCAACCGCCTGGTGGCCAAGGGGAAGATCCACCCCACCGTCTCCAAGGTGTACCCGCTGGAGCAGACCGGCCAGGCCGCGCTGGACGTGCACCACAACAAGCACCAGGGCAAGGTCGGCGTGCTCTGCCTGGCCCCCGAGGAGGGCCTGGGCGTGCGCGACCACGAGCTGCGCGCCCGGCACCTGCCGGCCATCAACCTGTTCCGCGAGCTCGACGAGCGGACCGTCCGATCCAGCCGCGACGTCTGAGGGCCGCCCGATGAGTGATCAGAAGCGCGACCGCCCCTGGCTGATGCGCACCTACGCCGGGCACTCCACGGCCCAGGACTCCAACGCGCTGTACCGGCGGAACCTGGCCAAGGGCCAGACCGGCCTCTCGGTGGCGTTCGACCTGCCGACCCAGACCGGCTACGACTCCGACCACGTCCTCGCCCGCGGCGAGGTCGGCCGGGTCGGCGTGCCGGTCGGCCACGTCGGCGACATGCGGACCCTGTTCGACGGCATCCCGCTCGAACAGACCAACACCTCCATGACCATCAACGCCACCGCGATGTGGCTGCTGGCGCTCTACCAGGTGGTCGCCGAGGAGCAGGGCGCCGACATCGCCAAGCTCACCGGCACCACCCAGAACGACATCGTCAAGGAGTACCTGTCGCGCGGGACGCACGTCTTCCCGCCCGGCCCCTCGGTGCGCCTGATCACCGACATGATCGCCTACACGGTCGGGAACATCCCGAAGTGGAACCCGATCAACATCTGCAGCTACCACCTCCAGGAGGCCGGGGCCACCCCGGTCCAGGAGATCGCCTACGCGATGTGCACGGCGATCGAGGTGCTGGACGCCGTCCGCGACTCCGGCCAGGTGCCGGCCGAGCGGATGGGCGAGGTGGTCGCCCGGATCTCCTTCTTCGTCAACGCCGGCGTGCGATTCGTCGAGGAGATGTGCAAGATGCGGGCCTTCGGCCGGCTCTGGGAGAAGGTCACCCGCGAGCGGTACGGCATCGAGGACCCCAAGCAGCGCCGGTTCCGCTACGGCGTCCAGGTCAACTCGCTCGGCCTGACCGAGGCGCAGCCGGAGAACAACGTCCAGCGGATCGTGCTGGAGATGCTCGCCGTCACCCTCTCCAAGGACGCCCGCGCCCGCGCCGTCCAGCTGCCCGCCTGGAACGAGGCGCTCGGCCTGCCCCGCCCGTGGGACCAGCAGTGGTCGCTGCGGATCCAGCAGGTGCTCGCCTACGAGTCCGACCTGCTGGAGTACGGGGACCTCTTCAACGGCTCCGAGGTGGTCGAGGCCAAGACCGCCGCGCTGCTGGCCGGCGCCGAGGCCGAGATCGCCAAGGTGCTGGAGATGGGCGGGGTCATCCCGGCCGTCGAGTCCGGCTACCTGAAGTCCAACCTGGTCGCCTCGCACGCGGCCCGGCGGGCCCGGATCGAGTCCGGCGAGGACCGGATCGTCGGGGTGAACTGCTTCGACACCACCGAGGAGAGCCCGCTCACGGCCGACCTCGACACCGCGATCATGGTCGTCGACCCGGCCTCCGAGCAGTCGGTGCTGACCGCCCTGGAGGCCTGGCGCGGGCAGCGCGACGAGGCCGCCGCACTGCGCGCCCTGGAGGAGCTCAAGGCCGTCGCCGCCACCGCCGACAACCTCGTGCCGGCCACCCTGGCCTGTGCCCGCGCCGGGGTCACCACCGGCGAGTGGGCCTTCGCCCTGCGCGAGGTGTTCGGCGAGTACCGCGCGCCCACCGGCGTCGGCGGCGCCCCGGTCGCGGTCGCGGCCGAGCCCGGCGGCGAGCTGGCCGCGGTGCGTGAGGCCGTCGCCGCGACCGCCGCCGAGCTGGGCGCCGGCAAGCTGCGCCTGCTGGTCGGCAAGCCCGGTCTGGACGGGCACTCCAACGGGGCCGAGCAGATCGCCGTCCGGGCCCGCGACGCCGGGTTCGAGGTGGTCTACCAGGGCATCCGGCTCACCCCCGAGCAGATCGTCGCGGCCTCCGTCGCCGAGGACGTCCACTGCGTGGGCCTGTCGATCCTCTCCGGCGCCCACTCCGAGCTGGTCCCCGACGTGCTGCACCGGCTGCGCCGGGCCGGGGTGGAGGATGTCCCGGTGATCGTGGGTGGCATCATCCCGGCAGCGGACGGCGAGGCCCTCAGGGCCGCCGGCGTCGCCGCCGTGTTCACCCCGAAGGACTTCGGCATCACGACCATCATCGGCCGGATCGTGGACGAGATCCGGCTGGCCAACAGGCTCCAGCCCTGGACGCCCGCCCCGGCCACGACCAGCTGACCCCGGAAGGAACCACCGTGACGACCCACCCGTCTCCCGCCGCCCCGAACCGCCTGCGCCCGCGCCGCTCCTGCCTCGCCGTCCCCGGCAGCAACCCCCGCTTCCTGGAGAAGGCCCAGGGCCTGCCCGCCGACCAGGTCTTCCTCGACCTGGAGGACGCCTGCGCCCCGCTGGTCAAGGAGAGCGCCCGGCACTCCGTCGTCGACGCCCTGAACAACGGCGACTGGAGCGGCAAGACCCGCGTCGTGCGGGTCAACGACTGGACCACCCACTGGACCTACCGCGACGTGATCACCGTCGTCGAGGGCGCCGGCCCGAACCTCGACTGCATCATGCTGCCCAAGGTCCAGGACGCTGAGCAAGTGAAGGCGCTCGACCTGCTGCTCACCCAGATCGAGAAGACCATGGGCTTCGAGGTCGGCCGGATCGGCATCGAGGCGCAGATCGAGAACGCCAAGGGGCTCATCAACGTCGACGCCATCGCCCAGGCCTCGCCCCGGCTGGAGACCATCATCTTCGGCCCGGCCGACTTCATGGCCTCGATCAACATGAAGTCCCTGGTCGTCGGCGAGCAGCCGCCCGGCTACCCGGCCGACGCCTACCACTACATCCTGATGCGCATCCTGATGGCCGCCCGCGCCCACGACCTCCAGGCGATCGACGGCCCCTACCTCCAGATCCGCAACCAGGAGGGCTACCGCGAGGTGGCCGGCCGCGCCGCCGCGCTGGGCTTCGACGGCAAGTGGGTGCTGCACCCGGACCAGGTCGCCGCCGCCAACGAGATCTTCTCGCCCTCCCAGGAGGACTACGACCACGCCGAGCTGATCCTCGACGCCTACGACTGGTGCACCTCCGAGGCCGGCGGCTTCAAGGGCTCGGCGATGCTCGGCGACGAGATGATCGACGAGGCCAGCCGCAAGATGGCGCTGGTCGTCTCCGGCAAGGGCCGGGCGGCCGGCCTCCAGCGCACCACCAAGTTCGAGATCCCGGAGAGCTGAGCCATGCAGTTCGGACGCACCTACGAGGAGTTCGAGGTCGGCGCGGTGTACAAGCACTGGCCCGGCAAGACGGTCACCGAGTACGACGACCACCTCTTCTGCCTCCTCACCATGAACCACCACCCGCTCCACCTGGACGGCAACTACGCCGAGCGGACCACCGACTTCGGCCGGAACGTCGTGGTGGGCAACTACGTCTACTCGCTGCTGCTCGGAATGTCCGTCCCGGACGTCTCCGGCAAGGCGATCGCCAACCTGGAGATCGAGTCGCTGCGGCACGTCGCGCCGACCTTCCACGGCGACACGATCTACGGCGAGACCACCGTGCTCGACAAGTGGCCGTCCAAGTCCAAGGACGACCGCGGCATCGTGTACGTCGAGACCAAGGGCTACAAGCAGGACGGCACGGTCGTCTGCGTCTTCCGCCGCAAGGTGATGGTGCCGACCGCGACGTACACCGAGGCGCGCGGCGGGGAGCAGCCCGGCCGCCCCACCCCCCTCGGCTGAGTCCTCGGCCCCCCTCGCCCATCGAGCCCCGGACGGGCCGGCCGCCGTCATCGGCCGCAGCCCGACCCGGTTCACGGGGGCTCCGCGGAAGCCACGCCCGCGGAGCCCCCGTCCCCCCTTCCTCTTTCCCCCAGGCATGACAGGAGCCGCACGATGGGACGCCTCGCACAGACCGACGGCCTCACCGAGATCCAGCGGGACATCCTCGCCACCGTGCGCGAGTTCGTCGACAAGGAGATCATCCCGGTCGCGACCGAGCTGGAGCACCGGGACGAGTACCCGGCCGCGATCGTCGAGGGCATGAAGCAGCTCGGCCTCTTCGGCCTGACCATCCCCGAGGAGTACGGCGGCCTCGGCGAGTCGCTGCTCACCTACGCCCTGGTGGTGGAGGAGATCGCCCGCGGCTGGATGTCCGTCTCGGGCATCGTCAACACCCACTTCATCGTCGCGCACATGATCAACGCGCACGGCACCCAGGAGCAGAAGGAGCACTTCCTGCCGAGGATGGCGGCCGGCGAGATCCGCGGCGCCTTCTCGATGTCCGAGCCGGGCCTGGGCTCCGACGTCGCCGCGATCAGCACCAAGGGCGTCAAGGACGGCGACTCCTACGTCCTCAACGGCCAGAAGATGTGGCTGACCAACGGCGGCACCTCCACCCTGGTCGCGGTGCTGTGCAAGACCGACGAGGGCGGCTCCACCCCCTACAAGAACATGACCACCTTCCTGATCGAGAAGACGCCGGGCTTCGGACCGAACCCGACCGTCCCCGGCCTCACCGTGCCCGGCAAGATCGAGAAGATGGGCTACAAGGGCGTCGACACCACCGAGCTGGTCCTCCAGGACGTCCGCGTCCCGGCCGACCGGGTCCTCGGCGGGGTCCCCGGCCGCGGCTTCTACCAGATGATGGACGGCGTCGAGGTCGGCCGCGTCAACGTGGCCGCGCGCGGCTGCGGCGTCGCCCGCCGGGCCTTCGAGCTGGGCATCGCCTACGCCCAGCAGCGCACCACCTTCGGCAAGAGGATCGCGGAGCACCAGGCGATCCAGTTCAAGCTCGCCGAGATGGCCACCAAGGTCGAGGCCGCCCACCAGATGATGGTCATGGCCGCCCGGAAGAAGGACGGCGGCGAGCGCAACGACCTGGAGGCGGGCATGGCCAAGTACCTCGCCTCCGAGTACTGCAAGGAGGTCGTCGAGGACTCCTTCCGGATCCACGGCGGCTACGGCTTCTCCAAGGAGTACGAGATCGAGCGGCTCTACCGGGAGGCCCCGATGCTGCTGATCGGTGAAGGTACTGCGGAGATCCAGAAGATGATCGTCGGGCGCCGCCTGCTGGAGGAGTACCGCATCGCGGAGTGATCCGCCGGCCCCGGAAGCCGCCGGTCGACGGGCGTGCGGGCCCGTCCCGGCACCGTGCCGTGCCCCGACCCGCCGGCCTGGTCCGCCCCGGGTCCGGCACGGCCCACCGAAGCGGCCGTAGGGCGTGCAGCTGCTGTCACGCGCCCTGCGGCCGCTTCGGCATCCCCTCGACCGGCCCTTGACCTGCCCTCGGCGGACCGCCCCGGACGGCCGTACGGGCACTGTTGAGACATGAGTCACCAGCTTCGCCCGGTCCCTTGGGAACCGGAGCGGGGCGAGCTACGGTCGTAGAGAAGGGGGCGCGACCGCGCCTCCGGCAGGTCACAGGACGAGCAGGCGGGTTGCCCACCCACCGTCTGCTCCCGATAGCATCCACCGGGACAGCAGACGTCCCCTCTTACCCGATCCCGCGGTGGCCCCCGTCCAGCGGCCATGATCCCCCGCGACAAAGGTCTTCGATGCCCATCAGCCCGTCCCCTCACACCTCCGTCACGGACCGCGATGCCCTCGCAGCCACGACGGCCGGTCGGCGACCCCGCGTGACCATCGCGCGCGGAGCCACCCCCTGGTTCGTCCCCACCCTCGCCACGGCCGCCGTGACCACCGCCCTCACCCGGCGCAGTGGCAAGTGGGCCCTGGCTGCGGTACCCGCCTGTGCGCTCGGCGCCGGCATGCTGTGGTTCTTCCGCGACCCCGAGCGTGAGATCGGCACGGGCAGAGTGATCTCCCCCGCCGACGGCGTGGTCCAGAGCATCGACGCGTGGCCGGACGGCCGGACCCGTGTGGCGATCTTCATGAGTCCGCTCAACGTCCACGTGAACCGGGCCCCGCTGCCCGGCACCGTGACCTCCGTCGAGCACGTGCCCGGTGGCTTCGTGCCGGCGTTCAACAAGGACAGCGACCAGAACGAGCGGGTCGTCTGGCACTTCGACACCGAGCTCGGCGACATCGAGATGGTGCAGATCGCGGGCGCCGTGGCGCGCCGCATCGTGCCGTACGTGGACGCCGGTACCAAGGTCGAGCAGGGCGAGCGGATCGGTCTGATCCGGTTCGGGTCCCGGGTCGACACCTACCTGCCGGCCGGCGTCGAGGTCGGCGTCGAGGTCGGCCAGAAGACCACCGCCGGGGTGACGCGCCTTGACCGTGACTGATCCTGAGACGATCGTCGGCCTGGAGGACGAGGAGACGGCCCTGCGCCGCCGCCGCTGGGCCCGCGACCGCGAGCTGCGCGCGCCGCGTTCGCCGCAGCACCTGTCCACCGCCGACTTCCTGACCCTGGGGAACGCCGTCTGCGGCTTCCTGGCGATCTACTCGATCACCACCGGGGTGCTCGTCCCGCACATCACCAACCCGGACGCCGCGCCGGACAAGCACAGCGCCGCCACCGCGGTGACGCTGCTGCTGATCGGCTCGATGTGCGACCTGTTCGACGGACTGGTGGCACGCAAGCTGCGCTCCTCCGCGCTCGGGGCCGAGCTCGACAACCTGGCCGACCTGATCAGCTTCGGCATCGCGCCGGCCTACTTCGTCGCGGTCTGGGGCATGGTCTCGCCCGGCTCCAACAGCCGCCTTTCGGCCCTGATCGCGCTGACCGTGCTGCTCGCGGTGGTCCTGCGGCTCGCCCGCTTCTCCGCCGTGAAGATGCGGCCCGGGGTCTTCCAGGGCATGCCCTGCCCGATGGGCGCCATGACGGTGATCGCCATCGTGCTGCTCGACCCGCCGTTCCTGCCCGGTCTGCTCGCCATCTTCGGCGCGGCGTACCTGATGGTCAGCCGGATCGAGTACCCCAAGCCGCAGGGCCTGCTGGCCACCGCGACGCTCTGCTGGATCGTCGTCTCGATCGGCTGCCTGGCGGCCTGGGCGACCGGCCTGCCGGGCGGCGACAACCTGCTGCACATCGGCGCGTTCGCGCAGATCGCGCTCGCCGCGATGGCGCCGCTGCTGGTCATCCGCCGCAAGGTGGGCCAGAAGGTCGGCGACGTCCGGGCCCGCCGCGCGGAGTCGCGGATCGGCTGACGCCCCTCCCGGGCATGCGGAAGGGCCCGGCTCCCCTCGGGGGGCCGGGCCCTTCCGCATGTGCGCTCCGGCCCGGCTACGCGCCGCCGCGGTGGACGCTGAAGGCCGAGCGGCGGGCCGCCCGGGCCACGCCCGGGTCCGGGTGCACGCCGGAGACGGCGGTCAGCACCGAGGCCGCACGCGGGTGCCCGGACTGCCGGGCCCGGGCGAACAGCCGCACCGGGTCGCCGGCCGAGGCGCCCTCGACGTGGCCGACCAGCAGTTCCGTTTCCCCGTGGTCGAGCACGGCCGCGGCGGTGTCCACCCAGAGCCAGGCGGCGTCCTCCGCGCCCAGCACATCGGCCGGGGAGACCCCCTCGTCCGAGCGCTCGGCCAGCCAGAGCAGCGCGTAGGGGCGCAGCACCGGCTCGTCGACGGCGGCCCGGACGGCCTGCTCGGCGGTCACGCCGGCCACCCGCAGCGCCTCGAAGGCCAGGCCGCGCACCAGGGCGTCCTCGCCCTGCGCGGCCTCCAGCAGCTCGGCCACCGCCCGGTCGGCCGGGCGGGCGGCCAGCCAGGCCCGGTACTCGGCGCGGGCCGGGCCGGGCGAGTAGTCGGCGCAGGCGCTCAGCAGCTCCAGCGCGCTCTGCTCGATGTGGCCGGCGGCGGTCTGCGCGACGGTGCAGATCTCCTCCAGCTTGGCCCGCACCGCCCAGTTCCCGAGCGGGGAGAGCTCGGCCGCGTTGTCCCGGCGCGCCAGCGCGCCGACGGCGGCCAGGCCGTCCAGCATCCAGTCCAGGACGGCGGCGACGTCGGCCGGCGAGGCCGGGGTGTCGATCTGCGGCTCGCGGCAGGTGCCGCGGACCGCGGAGACCGCGGAGGCCGCGTGCGGGACGGGCGAGAGGCCGAAGGCGCCCTCGCCGCCGCCGACCCGGCGCTCGTCCAGGCCGCGCCGGAGCAGCTCCAGCAGCTCGACGTCGGCCACCGGGCCGTCCACCAGGTGGAGGAAGGAGAGCAGCTGCGGCGCCTGGTCGACGGCCTGCCCGGCGAGCACCGCGAAGACGCCCCGCAGAGCGGCGGGCGGGACCGGGGCGAGCAGCGTCCAGGCGTCGAACAGCGCCGACCAGCCGCGGACCACCGCCTCGTCGTCGTGCTCCCAGGCGTGCAGGCGCCAGCCGGGGCCGGCGCCGCCGTCCCTGGCCTCGACCAGGCCGACCAGCAGGGCCTGGCCCCACGCCTTGGCGGCGGCGCCCACCGTCATGGCGAGCGCGAGGCCGGCGGCGCGGGCGTCGTCGGGGAGCAGCTCGCCGCGCTTGTCGACCTCGTCGAGCTCGCCGGCCCAACGGGCGATCCGGACGGCGTCGACCAGCATGCGGCGGGCCAGCGGGGCGAGCTCGGCAGGAGCGGGGAAGCCCTCCGGCACGGGGACCCGGCCACGTCCGGGTGCGGGGGCGGGGCCTCGTCGGCGGGGTACGCCCGGGGCCCCCGGCCTCGCGCCGGCGGGGCGGTGGGCCGTTCCGGGGAGACGGGTCACCGTCGCACCGGTACCGATCGTCGGCGGGAGCGGGGCATCACGGTCGCGCGGATTCCGAGACGTCACGTCGAGCAGTCTTCCCCTTGTACCGGCCATCTGTCACATCCGGTTGTCCGCGCGGGGCGGGAGGGGGGCGTGGGGGCTCGACAAGATCGGGCAACAGAGGCCAAACCGACTGGCTTGATCTCTATGGCGAGTCCATGCCAGACGGAACCGGTGTGCCGCGGAATTCCGCGCGAGGGGGGGCTGGAAGGCGATCAGCAGAACGGAGTGAGCCAGCGGCGGAGGGTCTCGGCGTAGCGGTCCGGGGCGGTGTTCCACAGGGCCGCGTGGTCACCGCCGGGGAAGGCCTGGAGGTTGACGACGTCCGGGCGGCGGTCGGCGAGGCGCCGGGCGGCGGCGAACGGGGCCACCGGGTCGTCGGGCCCGTGCAGCACCAGGGTGGGCACCCGCAGGTCGGTGCCCTCGGCGAGGCGGGCGAAGTCGGCCAGATCCACGCCGGTGCGGCCCTGGGCGGCGAGCGCGCCGAGTTCGGCGCTCGCGCCCCGGAAGCCGGACCGGGCGGCGCCCCGGCGGGCGGTGGCCGGCCAGTCCAGCACCGGGGAGTCCAGGACCAGACTGCTGATCGAGGAGGCGAGGTCCGAGCGGGCGGCGGTGTGCAGGGCCATCGTGGCGCCGAGCGACCACCCGTAGAGGACGACCCGGCCCGCGCCGCCCTCCAGGGCGGTGCGCACCGCGGCCTCGACGTCCCGCCACTCCGTCTCGCCGAAGTGGCCGAGGCCGTCCGGGGACGGGGGCGCGCCGGCGTCCCCGCGGTAGGTGACGGCGAGCGCGGGCAGGCCGAGGCGCCGCAGCTCGGGAAGGACCGGCAGGACCTGCCCGCGGTCGGCGTCGGGCCCGTGCACCAGGACCACCCAGGTGCCGCGCTTGCCGTCCAGCCGCCAGGCGGGCATCGCGCCCAGCTCGCCCTCGACGGCCGTCTCGGCGAACGGCAGGCCGAGCGCCGAGGCCGGGTCGCCGAGGTGCACCCGGGGGGTGAAGCGGACCTCGGTCCCGGGGGTGAGGGTGCCGCGGTCGGCGCGCACCAGGCGGCGGGTGACGCCCTGGTCGTCGCGGCGCAGGACCTCCTCGACCACCGCGTGGCCGTCCTCGCCCCACTCGACGGCCCAGCGGCCCGGGCGCTCGCTCACCGCGGTGCGGGTGAAGGCGACCTGCCCCGCGCCGAGGCCGCGGACGACGACCGGGCCGGTCCAGTCGCGGGCGTCCCCGGTCGGACGGACCATCCGCTCGGACGCCTTGCGGCCGATCAGCAGGACGGCGGCCCCGGTGCCGACGGCGGCGGCCGCCACGGTGGCCGCGATTCCCCAACGCATACTCGCTCCCCGGTGCTCGGTCTCTGGCTGCTTCGGGGTCTGGCCGCTCGGTGTTCCGGACCCACCCCTCAGTCCACTCGCGCGGACGGGGGGAAGCCAGTAGGACACGGCCGTACGGGTTGTTCCGGGAGGAAGGTCACACCGGCGGGACGGGACGGCGCGGCATGTGACCAACGCCCCGGACGGCGTCGGTTGACTCCCGGTTCGGGCCCGTGATGGGATCCTTCAGCCATACGGAGGCATGCAGAGGAAGCCGGTGCGAGTCCGGCGCGGTCCCGCCACTGTCACCGGGGAGCACGACCGGAACACGCCACGGCGGGCCGTCAGAAGCCGCTGGAAGGCCCGGATCGCGCGTCCGACCCGGAAGCCAGGAGACTCTCGCCCCCCGTTCGTCGATCCAGGGCGCGGACCCTGAGTGAGGACACGCACGCGATGCTGCGCCCTGCCGTGCGCCCGCCGAGCCGGGCCGTCGCCTTCGGCGCGGGCGCCGTCGCCGGCTACCTGGCCGACGCCCGCTTCGGCGACCCGCGCCGCGGCCACCCGGTGGCCGGCTTCGGCTCCGCCGCCGCCCGGCTGGAGCGCCTGCTGTGGCGCGACCACCGCGCCGCCGGCGCCGCCTTCACCGCCCTCGCCGTGGGCACCGTCGCGGCCGGCGCGCTGGCCGCCGACCGGCTGCTGGCCCGCCGTCCGCTCGGCCGGGCCGCCCTCGCCGCCGCCGCGACCTGGACGGTGCTCGGCGGCACCTCGCTGACCCGGGAGGCCCGCACCATCGGCGGTTCGCTCGCGGCGGGCGATCTGACGGCGGCCCGGGAACGGCTGCCGCACCTGTGCGGACGCGACCCGAGCGCGCTGGACGAGCGGCAGCTGGCCCGCGCCGTCGTCGAGTCGGTGGCCGAGAACACCGCCGACGCCGTGGTCAACGCCCTGGTCTGGGGCGGCCTGGCGGGCACGCCCGGCCTGCTGGCGTTCCGCGCGGTGAACACCCTGGACGCGATGGTCGGTCACCGCTCGCCCCGCTACGCCCGGTTCGGCTGGGCCTCGGCGCGGCTGGACGACGTCGCGGGCTGGCCGGGCGCGCGGCTGACCGCGCTGCTGACGGTGGCCGCCGCCGCCGAGCCGCGCACCGCCTGGCGGATCTGGCGCCGCGACGGCTCCGCCCACCCCAGCCCGAACGCCGGCCAGGCCGAGTCGGCCTTCGCGGGCGCGGTGGGCGTGCGGCTCGGCGGGACGCTGCGGTACGGCGAGCGGGTGGAGCACCGGCCCGAGCTGGGCGGGGAGCTGCGACCGGTGCGCGTGGACGACATCGAGCGGGCCTGTGTGCTCTCCCGGCGGGTGAGCGCGCTGGCCCTGGGTACGACGGTCGCCGGGCACCTGCTGCTCCGGGCGGCCCTGGTGAGGAAGCGGAGGAGTGGGTCATGAGCAAGGCGCTGCTGGTCGCCGGGACGACCTCGGACGCCGGCAAGAGCGTGGTCACCGCGGGCATCTGCCGCTGGCTGGCCCGGCAGGGTGTCGCGGTCGCGCCGTTCAAGGCGCAGAACATGTCGCTGAACTCCTTCGTCACCGCCGACGGCGCCGAGATCGGCCGCGCGCAGGCGATGCAGGCGCAGGCCGCCCGGGTGGAGCCGGAGGCGGCGATGAACCCGGTGCTGCTCAAGCCCGGCGCGGACGGCCGCAGCCAGGTGGTGCTGCTGGGCCGCCCGGTCGCCGAGGTCGGCGCGCTGGACTACCGCGAGCGCAAGCCGGTGCTGCTGGAACGCGCCCTGGAGTGCCTGGCGGACCTGCGCGGCCGCTTCGACGTGGTGGTCTGCGAGGGCGCGGGATCGCCCGCCGAGATCAACCTGCGCGACCGCGACATCGCCAACATGGGCCTGGCCACCGCCGCCGGACTGCCGGTCGTGGTGGTCGGGGACATCGACCGCGGCGGCGTGTTCGCGGCGATGTACGGGACGCTGGCGCTGCTGTCGGCGGAGGACCAGCGGCACGTGGCGGGCTGGTTCGTCAACAAGTTCCGCGGCGACGCGCGGCTGCTCGCGCCGGGCCTGGAGATGCTGCGCGAGCTGACCGGCCGCCCGGTGCTCGGCACCCTGCCGATGCTGCCGGACCTCTGGCTGGACGCCGAGGACTCGCTCGACCTGTCCACCGTCGTCGACCGGACCGCGGCGCGCGGCCCGTTCGGCGCGGACGTGCTGCGGGTGGCCGTGCTGCGCTTCCCCCGGCTGTCCAACTTCACCGACCTGGACGCGCTCGCCCAGGAGCCCGGCGTGCTGGTCCGCTGGGCCACCCGGCCGGAGGAGCTGGCCGACGCCGACCTCGTCGTGCTGCCCGGCACCCGGGCCACCGTCGCGGACCTCGCCTGGCTGCGCGAGCGCGGCCTGGAACCGGTGCTGAAGGCGCGGGCGGCGGCCGGGCGGCCGCTGCTCGGCGTCTGCGGCGGCTACCAGATGCTGGCCCGCTCGATCGTGGACGAGGTCGAGTCGAAGGCGGGCGCGGTGGACGGGCTCGGGCTGTTGCCGACCCGGGTGCGGTTCGGCGCCGCGAAGGTGCTCGGCCGGCCGGTCGGCGAGGCCTACGGCGAGCGGGTCGAGGGGTACGAGATCCACCACGGCGTGGTGGCCGTCGAGGGCGGGGAACCGTTCCTGGACGGCTGCCGGGTGGGCCAGGTGTGGGGGACCACCTGGCACGGCGCGCTGGAGAACGACGGCTTCCGGCGCGCGCTGCTGCGCGAGGTCGCGCAGGCCGCCGGGCGGGCGTTCGTGCCCGCGCCGGACACCTCGTTCGCCGCCGCGCGGGAGGCCCGGCTGGACCGGCTGGGCGCGCTGATCGAGGAGCACGCGGACACCGACGCGTTGTGGAAGCTGATCGAGGGCGGGGTGCCGGCGGCCGGATCGCTGCCGTTCCTGGCGCCCGGAGCCCCTGGGGAGCATGCATGAGTGACGTCCGATACCCGTTCACGGCCATCGTGGGCATGGCCGACCTGCGGCTCGGCCTGCTGCTGAACGCCGTCTCGCCCGCGGTCGGCGGGGTGCTGGTGCGCGGCGAGAAGGGCACCGCCAAGTCGACCATGGTGCGCGCGCTGGCCGGGCTGCTGCCGTCCATCGCGACCGTCGACGGCTGCCGCTTCGCCTGCGACCCGGCGGCGCCGGACCCGCAGTGCCCGGACGGCGCGCACGACGGCGGGACGGCCTCGCGGCGCCCGGCCGAGCTGGTCGAGCTGCCGGTCGGCGTGTCCGAGGACCGGATCGTCGGCTCGCTGGACCTGGAGCGGGCGCTCGCCGAGGGCGTCAAGGCGTACGAGCCGGGCCTGCTCGCCCGGGCGCACCGCGGCGTGCTCTACATCGACGAGGTCAACCTGCTCCAGGACCACGTGGTGGACCTGCTGCTGGACGCCGCCGCGATGGGCCGCTCCTACGTCGAGCGCGAGGGCGTGTCGGTGCGGCACGCGGCGCGCTTCCTGCTGGTCGGCACGATGAACCCGGAGGAGGGCGAGCTGCGGCCGCAGCTGCTCGACCGGTTCGGCCTGACGGTGGAGATCGCCGCGACCCGGGAGCCCGCGGAGCGCGCCGAGGTGGTGCGCCGCCGGCTCGGCTACGACGCCGACCCGGCCGCGTTCGCCGCCCGCTTCGCCGCGGACGAGCGGGCGCTGGCGGCCCGGATCACCGCCGCGCGCGAGCTGCTGCCGCAGGTGGAGCTGACCGACACGGCGCTGCGCCAGATCACCGCCGTCTGCGCGGCGTTCGAGGTGGACGGGCTGCGTGCGGACATCGTGATGGCGCGCACCGCCGTCGCGCTGGCCGCCTGGGCCGGGCGCACCGAGGTGCTGGCGGAGGACGTCCGCAAGGCCGCCCAGCTGGCGCTGCCGCACCGCCGCCGGCGCAACCCGTTCGACGCGCCCGGGCTGGACGAGGAGCAGTTGGACCGGGTGCTGGAGGAGCAGGCCCGGCAGGAGCCCGAGCCGGAGCCCGAGCCTTCGGCGGCCGGGGAGTCGCAGGACGGCCCGGACCCGGACGACGACCCGGACGGGCCGGACGGCGGCGGTCCGCAGGACGGCGGCCCCGACGGCGGCGGGGGCGGCGGCGCGCCGGAGCCCTCCGGTCCGGACGGCCCGCCCGTGGAGGCGGCGGACCCGGCCCCCGGGGAGGGCCCCGGGGAGGACGCCGCCCCGCAGCCCGTCCCGGCCCAGCACCCCTCCCCCGCGCGGGAGTCGGCGCCGGTCGCGGCCGGCGACCCGTACCGCACCCGGCTGTTCGCGGTGGACGGCACCGGGCGCGGCGCCCAGGGCCGCCGCTCCCCCGCCGAGACCGACGGCGGCCACACCGTCCGGGCCCGCCGCCCGCGCGGCCGGCTCGCCCGGCTGCACCTGAGCGCCACCCTGCGCGCCGCCGCTCCGCACCAGGTGGCGCGCGGGCGGTCCTCGCGCGCGCTGGTGCTGCACAAGGACGACTTCCGCGAGCAGGTGCGCCAGGGGCGGGAGTCCAACCTGGTGCTGTTCGTGGTGGACGCCTCCGGTTCGATGGCGGCCCGGCAGCGGATGACCGCCGTCAAGGGCGCGGTGCTGTCGCTGCTGATGGACGCCTACCAGCGCCGCGACAAGATCGGCATGATCACCTTCCGGGGCGCCTCGGCCGAGCTGGCGCTGCCGCCCACCTCCTCGGTGGAGGTCGGCGCGGCCCGGCTGGAGTCGCTGCCCACCGGCGGGCGCACCCCGCTGGCGGCCGGGCTGCTGCGGGCCCACGAGGTGCTGCGGGTCGAGCGGCTGCGCGACCCGGACCGCCGGCCGCTGGTGGTCGTGGTGACCGACGGCCGGGCCACCGGCGGCCGGAACGCCGTCGCCGAGTCGCACCGGGCGGCCGGGCTGCTGGCCGCGCAGGGCGTGGCGAGCGTGGTGCTGGACTGCGAGTCCGGCCCGGTCCGGCTCGGCCTGGCCGGCGCCCTGGCGGCACGGCTGCGCGCCGCCTCCGTGACCCTGGACGAGCTGCGCGCCGACGGCGTCGCCTCGCTCGTCCGCGAGAGCCGTCCGACCGGGACCAACCGTCCGGGCGGCACGAACCGTCCGAGCGCCACGAGCCGGCAGAGCAGCACGAACCAGCCGAGCAGCACGAACCGTCCGAGCACCACCGCATCGCGAAAGGCGGCCTGAGCCGACATGCCCAAGGGTGTCCCCGAGAGCGTCCCCGAGGACGGCCTGACGACCCGTCAGCGCCGTACCCTGCCGATCACCGCCGTCCACACCGGCCCCGGCAAGGGAAAGTCCACCGCCGCGTTCGGCATGGCGCTGCGCGCCTGGAACCAGGGCTGGCCGGTCGGGGTGTTCCAGTTCGTGAAGTCCGCCAAGTGGAAGGTCGGCGAGGAGAACGCCCTGCGGGTGCTCGGCGCCTCCGGCGAGGGCGGCACCGTCGACTGGCACAAGATGGGCTCCGGCTGGTCCTGGATCCAGCGCTCCAGCGCGATGGAGCTGGACAGCGAGGCGGCGGCCAAGGAGGGCTGGGAGCAGGTCAAGCGCGATCTGGCCGCCGAGACCTACCGCTTCTACGTGCTGGACGAGTTCACCTACCCGATGCACTGGGGCTGGATCGACCCGGCGGAGGTGGTGGCCGTGCTCAAGGACCGCCCGGGCAGCCAGCACGTCGTCATCACCGGCCGGTACGCGCCGGAGGCGCTGACCGACTTCGCCGACCTGGTCACCGAGATGACCAAGGTCAAGCACCCGATGGACGCCGGCCGCAAGGGCCAGCGCGGCATCGAGTGGTAGCGGTCCCGAGCTACGGAGCCTGAGCACGTGAACATCCCCCGCCTCGTCGTCGCGGCGCCCTCCTCGGGCGCCGGGAAGACCACCGTCGCCACCGGCCTGATCGCCGCGCTCACCGCGCGCGGGCTGGCCGTCTCGCCGCACAAGGTCGGCCCGGACTACATCGACCCGGGCTACCACGGGCTGGCCGCCGGGCGGCCGGGCCGCAATCTGGACGCCTTCATGTGCGGGCCGGAGCGGATCGCCCCGCTCTTCCTGCACGGCGCGGCCGGGGCGGACGTCGCGGTGGTCGAGGGCGTGATGGGCCTGTTCGACGGCGCCTCCGGGCGCGGCGAGCTGGCGTCCACCGCGCACGTGGCCAAGCTGCTGCGGGCGCCGGTGGTGCTGGTGGTGGACGCCTCCTCGCAGTCCCGGTCGGTGGCCGCGCTGGTGCACGGCTTCGCCTCCTGGGACCCGGAGGTGCGGCTGGCCGGGGTGATCCTCAACCGGGTCGCCTCCGACCGGCACGAGCAGTTGCTGCGGGAGGCCCTGGAGGAGGGCTCGGGGGTGCCGGTGCTGGGCGCGGTGCGGCGCTCGGCGGCGGTCGCCACGCCGTCCCGGCACCTGGGGCTGATCCCGGCCGTGGAGCGCTCGGCGGAGGCGCTGCGGGCGGTGGCGGACATGGGAGAGCTGGTCGCCGGCTCGGTGGACCTGGACGCGGTGCTGGCGCTGGCCCGGACGGCGCCGCCGCTGGCCGGCGCCGAGCCGTGGGACGCGACGGCGGAGGTGGGCGTCCGGGGCTCGGGCGCGGCAGGCGCGGCAGGCGCGGCGGTTCCGGGCGCGCCGCGGATCGCGGTGGCCGGGGGCGCGGCGTTCTCCTTCTCGTACGCCGAGAACGCCGAGCTGCTGGCCGCCGCCGGCGCCGAGGTGGTGCCGTTCGACCCGCTGCACGCCGACGCCCTGCCGGAGGGCACGGCGGGCCTGGTGATCGGCGGCGGGTTCCCCGAGATGTACGTCCGGGAACTCAGCGCGAACGATCAACTGCGGTCCGCGATCGCCGCGTTCGCGGCGGCGGGCGGCCCGGTCTCCGCCGAGTGCGCCGGACTGCTCTACCTCGGGCGCGAGTTGGACGGCCTGCCGATGTGCGGGGTGCTCGACACCTCGGCCCGGATGACCGAGCGGCTGACCCTCGGGTACCGGGAGGCGGTCGCCCTGCACGACTCGCCGCTGGCCCCGGCCGGGGCCCGGCTGCGCGGGCACGAGTTCCACCGGACGGTCTGCGAGCCGGGCGCCGGCGAACGGCCCGCCTGGGGCTGGCGGTTGCCGACCGGTCCGCGCACCGAGGGATTCACGGGCGCGGCCGGCGCGGAGAATGTTCACGCTTCGTATCTGCACCTGCACTGGGCGGGATACCCGCAGCTCGCTGCCTCCTTCACTGCGGCGGCAGCGGCGTTCCGGGCGGGCTGAGGCGCACTCGACGGAAACCGACAGGCCCTCGGGTCTGGTGCTGCGGCCGTGCGGAGCGTCAAAATAGGGACAGAAAACCGCATATCGCCCCATTCGCCATCGGCGCCGACGCCAGCCGACCACCCCCGGCGAACCGGGCGATAGCCGGCGACCGCTGACTCGGCGGGGCGCCGAACACGCCCTCGCGGCGCCGCACACGCCCCGGCGGGGCGAGCAGGCTCGAAGGAGCCGTCACCATGCGTTACACATTAACCCCGCTGCGTCCCCACCTCACCCCCGACCTCCCCACCCCCCACCACCCGCGCTCCTGCCCGGTGCCGCTCTCACCGGACGCCCTCCAGGCGCTCCATGACGAGTACCAAGGGCTGATCGACAGCCGCCGGCTGCCGAAGTTCATCACCTTCGGCCAGTACTTCTACGTCTGGCGCTCCCGGGTGCGCGGCGAGAACGTCATCGGCCTCGACGACGGAGCCCGCCGCCCCGGCCGCAGCACCGACGCCCAGCTGATCACCCGTCCGAGCAAGCAGCTCAAGGGCGTGGTCCGCACCATGGTCCTGCTGGTGGACTTCCCCGACCTGCCGCACGATCCCGCGAACACCCCCGAGCACTTCGAGAAGCTGCTGTTCAGCTCCGGCACCTTCCCCACCGGCTCGATGCACGACTACTACCAGGGGGTCAGCGGCTTCGACCCGACCGACCCGAGCGGCGGCGGCATCGACGTCCAGGGCGAGGTGCACGGCTGGTTCCGGCTGCCGCACCCGATCTCCTTCTACGCCGACAACCAGTCCGGCCAGGGCACGGCGCCCCGGAACGAGCAGGGCATGGCCGTCGACGCGATCGCCCTCGCGCTCCAGAACGGCGTCACGTTCACCAAGGACTTCGACGCCCTCGGCACGGGCGACGTCACCGCCCTGTTCGTCGTCCACGCGGGCACCGGCGCCGAGGGCGTCCAGGACCCGGCCAAGGTCCAGGCCGCCCTGTGGAGCGCCAAGTGGATCAACGACGACCCCACCCAGGTCGCGCCCGGCCTGGCCGTGCAGACCTTCCTGACCGTCCCCGAGGACTGCAAGGTCGGCGTCTGCTGCCACGAGTGGGGCCACCTGGCCTGCGGCTACGCCGACTACTACGACACCGGCGACGTCGAGTTCACCCAGTCCAACGGCCTCGGCAACTACTGCCTGATGGCGGCCGGCTCCTGGGGCAACCAGGGCGACACCCCGGTGTACCCGAGCGGCATGCTGCGGATGTTCCAGGGCTGGACCACCCCGCAGGCCATCACCAGCACCACCAAGGACATCGTCCTGCGCCCCGTCTCCGAGGGCGGCGACATCCTGTTCGTCCGCAGCCCGCGGATGAAGCCCACCCAGTACATCATCGTGGAGTACCGGCGCCAGAGCGGGCAGGACAAGTTCCTGCCGGACCAGGGCATCGCCGCGTACGTCGTGGACGAGGCCATCGACAACGTCAACGACGAGAAGCACCTCGCCATCGAGCTGATGCAGGCCGACGGCCGCCGCGACCTGGCGAAGATCTTCGGCCAGGGCAACCGCGGCGACGACACCGACCTCTACCCGGCACTCGGCAACACCAGCATCGGCGAGCACACCCGGCCCGCGCTGGACGAGCCCGGCGGCACCTGGAGCGGCGTCACCCTCGACGTCGCCGGCACGCCCGGGACGGACCGGATGGAGGTGAGCGTGACCATCGATTGACCCTGCCACCCCTGGACCACCCTTCTGGGGAGACAGGATGACCGATTGTCAGGTGATCGTCCTCAACGGGGCTCCGGCTCCGGGAGGTCCGGCATCGCCCACCGGTTGCGGGAGGTGCTGCCGGATCCCCGGCCGACCCTCGGAGTGGACACGCTGATCGCCGCCCTGCCCGCCGCGCTGCGCGGCTCCGGCGGTGGCTCCGGCGCAGCCGCGCCCCGGCGCGGATGGTGAGGCCGGACCGGGCAGCGGCGGCGATCCCGGCATGTCCGGGGCGGCGGCCCGGCGCTCGGGCGGTGGGACCCGGCCCGGTCGGCGGCTCCCTAGGCTCCTGGCAGACCGAACCGCACGCCGGTCAGCTCCTCCGACAGCTCCCAGAGCCGACGGGCGGCCTCGGCGTCGGCCCCCGGGGGCGCGAGGCCGACCCGGGTCGGCGCGCCGCGCAGTTCGCCCCGGCCGTCCGGGCCGATGAACTCCCCGCCGCGCACGGACGGGTCGGTCGCCGCGTACAGCTGCGGCAGCGCGCCGTCCTCCGGGCGCTGGGCGAGCGGCCGCAGCAGCCGCCCGAAGAGCAGCCGGGTGAGGCCGGTGGGCCCGTTGGTCTGCAGACCGGTGGCGGTGTAGCCGGGGTGGGCGAGCAGGCTGCGCACCGGCCGGCCGGCCGCCGTCAGCCGGCGGTGGAGTTCGCGGCCGAAGAGCGCGTTGGCGAGCTTCGACTGGTCGTAGAAGCCCATCGGCGAGTAGTCGCGCGCGCCGGTGAGGTCGTCGAAGCGGATCCGCCCCTTGCGGTGGTTGAGCGAGCTGACGGTCACCACGCGGGGGTCGCGGCCGGCGGCGAGGGCGTCGAGCAGCAGGCCGGTGAGGGCGAAGTGGCCGAGGTGGTTGACGGCGAACTGCAGCTCGTGGCCCTGCGGGCTGAGCGCGCGCGGCGGGGCGAACACCCCCGCGTTGTTGACGAGGACGTCCAGCCGGGGGTGGTCGGCCACCAGCCGGTCGGCGAAAGCCCGGACGGTGTCGAGGTCGGCCAGGTCGAGGCGGCGGACGTCCAGGCGGCCGGCCGCACCGGGGTCCGGCAGGGCGGCGGCGATCCGGGCGGCGGCCGCACGCCCCCGCTCCTCGTCGCGGACCGCGAGGATCACCCGCCCACCCCGCCCGGCCAGCGCCCGGGCGGTGGCCAGGCCCAGCCCGCTGCTCGCTCCGGTGACGACGAACACCCGCCCGCGCTGGTCCGCAGGACCGCCCGTTGGCTCCAAAGGCTTCATGTGGCAGATGCTGCCGCTCGTGTCACTCGGTGTCAAGACGCTACCGAATGACGCCACCGGCATTGCGTTACCATCGTCGGGTGACCTCCCGACCCGCCGTCAGCCTCGCCCAGCGCAAGCGCCAACTCGTCGTGGACGAGCTGACCGAAGCCGCCTTCCGGCTGCTCACCGCCCAGGGGTTCGACACCGTCACGGTGGACGAGATCGCGGCCGACGCCGGGGTGTCCAAGCGGACGTTCTTCCGCTACTTCGCGTCCAAGGAGGACGTGATCGTCCGGTTCCTGACCGACCTGGGCGCCGGCATCAGCGCCGAACTGGCCGCCCGTCCCGCCGCGGAGCCGCCCTCGGCCGCCCTGCGGCACGCCGTCTCGGTGCCGCTGGCCGCCTGCGGCGAGCACGGCGACCGGGCACTGCGCGCCGTCCAGCTGATCCTGCGCACCCCGGCCCTGCACGCCCGCTTCCTGGAGCGGCAGTCCGAGTGGCGCGCGCAGCTGTCGGCCGAACTGGCCCGCCGCCTCGGACTCGACCCCGCCGCCGACCTCTACCCCCGGCTCGCCGCCGGAATGGCGCTCACCGCCTTCGGCGCCGTGCTGGAGCGGTGGAGCGACAGCGACGGCGCCGCCGACCCGGCCGCCCTGACCGCCCGCGCCTTCGCCCTCCTCGCCCCGGCCCTGGACGCGCCCGCCCACTGAGCGGGGCCGCTCAGCCGTCCAGGAGTGCGGCGAGGTAGCGGGCGGCCTCGGCGCCGAGTTCGGCCGGCTCGGGAACGCGGCCGGCGCCGCTGCCGGCGGTGGCGTTGAAGAGCACGCCCTCCGCCCAGCGGACCAGCCGGCGGGCGTCCGCCTCGGGCGCGCGGGAGCCGCACTGGGTCAGCAGGGTGGCCGCGAGACTGAGGAAGCCCGCGCCCAGCCGGTCGTAGACGGCGCGCAGTTCGGGGCGCCGGGTGGCTTCGAGCGCCAGCTCGAAGCGGGCCAGGGTGAGCGTGCGGCCGGCGGTCAGCGCCTGATGGACGGCATCGGCGGCGACCTGCGCGAGCAGCTCCCGGGCGTGCTCCACCGTGGGCGTGCGCACGACCGCCGCGTACGCCGGGGCCTCCAGGTCGGCGATCCGGGTGATCGCCAGCTCCAGCAGCGCCGCCCTGGTGCGGGCGAGGTTCGAGGTGGAGCCGGCGGGCAGGCCGGCCGCCTCGTCGACGGCGCGGTGGGTGAGCCCGCGCAGTCCGCGCTCGGCGATCAGCGCGACCGCGGTGTCGGCGATCAGGGTCTGGCGCTGGGGGCCGGCGGGCGCGGCGCTGCTGGTCATGGGTCCGATCATCGCCGCTCCCCGGGGCCCCCGCCCAATCCTCACTACACCTGTAGTACGGTCGGCCCGTGCGATCGAAACTACAGATGTAGTTCCGACGTCCGAGAGGAGCCCCCATGGACCACCACGACCCCCAGGAGCCGTCCCCGCGCGCCGTCGTCATCGGCGGCGGGATCGGCGGCCTCGCCGCCGCGCTCGCCCTGCACCGCCGGGGCGTCCCGGTCACCGTCCACGAACGCGCCGCCTCGCTCGAACCCGTCGGCGCCGGCCTCGCCCTCGCCCCCAACGCCCTGCGCGCCCTCGACCGGCTCGGCGTCGGCGAGCGCCTGCGCGCCCTCGCCTCCCCGCACCCCGCCGTCGGCGTCCGCCGGCCCTCCGGCCGCTGGCTCGTCCGCACCGGCACCGACACCGTCGAGGCCGTCTTCGGCGACCGGCTGATCGCCGTCGCCCGCGCCGACGTCATCGACGCCCTCGTCGACGCGCTGCCCGACGGCGCCGTCCGCACCGGCTCGCGGGCCGAACTCCTCGAACCCGGCGACGCCCGCACCCCCGCCGTCGTCCGCACCCCCGACGGCGAGCAGTCCGCCGACCTGGTCGTCGGCGCCGACGGCATCCGCTCCGCCACCCGCGGCCTGCTCTTCCCGCACCACCCGGGCCCGCGCTACTCCGGCTTCACCACCTGGCGCTCCCTGATCGCCCGCCCGCCGCGCCCGCCGTTCGCGGCCGGCGAGGTCTGGGGCCGCGGCCGGCTCGCCGGCGTCGTCCCGCTCGCCGGCGGCCGGGTGTACGTCTACGGCGCCGCCCTCGCCCCGGCCGGCGCCCGCGCCGCCGACGGCGACGAACGCGCCGAACTGCTGCGCCGCTACGGCGGCTGGTGCGCACCCGTCCCCGAGCTGTTCGCCTCCGCCGACCCGGCCGCGGTGCTGCGCCACGACGTCTGGGAACTGGCCGACCCGCTCCCCGCCTACCACCGCGGCCGGGTGGCCCTGCTCGGCGACGCCGCCCACGCCATGTGCCCCTTCCAGGGCCAGGGCGCCTGCCAGGCCGTCGAGGACGCGGTGGTGCTGGCCGCCGGCGTCCGCCCCGGCGAGGACCCGGCCACCGGTCTCCCCGCCTACACCGCCGCCCGCCTCCCCCGCGCCACCGCGATCGTCGACGGCTCCCGCGCCATCGGCGCCCTGGTCGCCCGCCGCTCCCCGCTCACCGTCCTCGCCCGCGACCTCGCCCTCACCGCCGCCGGCCTCCTCCCCGACCGCACCCTCCTCGCCCGCGCCGCCGCCACCTACGACTGGCACCCGCCGCGGCTCGACGCCTCCGGGACGGCCTGAGCGCGGAGCAGTCGCCCGGCCAGGGTCAAGCAGTTCCGGGGTGTTCCAGGGAAGTCTCGGCCTGGTCCGGGGCCGGGGGGAGGGTGAGGGTGGCGAGGGCGCCGGCGGTGGGGTGGTTGGTGAAGGTGAGGGTGGCGCCGATGACGCGGGTGTGGCCCTGGGCGATGGTGAGGCCGAGGCCGTGGCCCCTGCCGCGTTCGCGGACGCTGGTGCGGAAGCGCTGGGGGCCGTCGCGCAGGAGTTCGTCGGGGAAGCCGGGGCCGTGGTCGCGGACGGTGATCCGGTGGCCGTCGACGCGCAGTTCGATGGTGCCGCCGCCGTGGCGGTCGGCGTTCAGGAGCAGGTTGCCGAGGATCCGGTCGAGCCGGCGCAGGTCGGTGCGGACCGACGCGTCGGCCGCCACCTCGACCGCGACGTCCAGGCCGGTGAGCGCGACCGTGCGGCGCACGGCGCGTTCCAGCGGCACCGCCGAGAGGTCGGGCAGTTCGGCGTCGGCGTCCAGCCGGGAGACCTCCAGGAGGTCCTCGACCAGTCCGCGCAGCGCCTGCACCCGGTTCTGCACCAGCTGGGTGGGCCGCCCCGGGGGCAGCAGTTCGGCGGCCGTGACCAGCCCGGTCAGCGGGGTGCGCAGCTCGTGGGCGACGTCGGCGGTGAACCGCTGCTCGTCCTCCAGCCGCCGGTGCAGCTCCCGGGACATGAGGTCGACCGCGGCCGCGAGGTCGGCGACCTCGTCCCGGCCGTCGACGAGTTCGCCGATCCGGGTGTCGGTGCGGCCGGCGGCGATGCCCCGGGCCGCCGTCGCCGCCCTCCGCAGCCGGCGGCTGATCCGGTCCGCGACCAGCACCCCGACCAGCACGGTGGTGAAGACCGAGGCGGTGACGGTGATCAGGATGATCCGGTCCAGGTCGGCGATCGCCCGGCGGTCCTGGGCGAAGTCGAGCCGGACGGAGAGCACCCCGCCGCGCACGGCGCCCGCCGCCCACATCGACTCGCCCTCCGGCCCCTGCGCGAGCAGCGAGCCGCGCCGCTCCTGCGCCGCGAGGGTGCGCAGCCGTCCGGGCAGCGCCGGGTCGTCCAGCGCGGCGTGCCGGCGGCCTCCTCCGGTGAGGTCCTCGCCGCGCTGGTAGGCGCCGAGCGCCGCGTCCAGCGTGGTGAGCGCGGAGCCGCGCGCCTGGTCGACGTGCTGGCGGACCATCGCCTGGTGGACGAGCAGGCCGACCGCCACCGCGACCAGGACGGAGATGGCGGCGACGGCGGTGGCGATCTGGCGGCGCAGCGTCATTCGCCCCGCCGGAGCTTGTAGCCGAAGCCGCGGACGGTCTCGATCCGCCCGCCGCCGATCTTGGCGCGCAGCCGCTGCACATGGACGTCGACCACGCGGGTGTCGGCGCCCCACTCGTAGTCCCAGACCCGCTCCAGCAGTACGGCGCGCTCCAGCACGATGCCCGGCGCGGCGGTGAACTCCAGGAGCAGGCGCAGTTCGGTCGGGGTGAGCGGGACGAGCCGGCCGTGCACGCGGACCTCCATGGAGTCGGTGTCCACCTCCAGGCCGTCGAAGCTGCGCACGGACGTACGGGGTTCGGGGACGGCGGGTCCGGGGGCCGCCGGTTCGAGGGCGGCGGGCTCGGGTGCGGGCCCGGCGGCCGGTGCGGGCCCGGGTGCGGGGGCCGGGGCGGCCGGGACGATCCGGATGCGGCGCAGCACGGTGCGGATCCGGGCGACCAGCACCGCGCTCTCGAACGGCTTGACGACGTAGTCGTCCGCGCCCGCCTCCAGGCCGGACACCACGTCGACCGGGTCGGTGCGCGCCGACATCATCAGGATCGGCAGCTGGCTCTCCTCGCGGATCCGCCGGCAGAGGCCGACCCCGTCGAGCAGCGGCAGCATCACGTCGAGCAGCACCAGGTCGGGCCGCACGGCGTGGAACATCTCCAGCCCCTCCAGGCCGTCGGCGGCCGTGGACACCGGGAAGCCGTAGCGCTCCAGGGCCATCCGGGTGGCCTCCCGGATCACCTCGTCGTCCTCGACGATGAGGATGCGGGGGTGGCTGGGTGCCGTGGGGTTCATGGCGTGGTCTCCGGGCGGGCGGGCGCGCTGGGTGCGGCCGTGGGCAGGGCCGGGCGGATCTGGCCGGGTTGCGGGACCCTGGGAACGGGTGCGCCCGCCCCGGAGCCCGAGCCGTCCGAGGGCCGGACGGCGGGGGCGGTCGGCATCGGGGCGGGAGCCACGCCGCCGCCCTGGTTCGGCTTCGCCACGGGGGTGGCGGTCGCCGTCGGCCCGGGCTCCTGGATCGGCCCGATGCCCTCGACCTTCTGCTCGGCCAGGGCGAGCCGCGAGCCGTCCCAGCTGTAGCGGCGGATGGTCTGGGACCAGGTGGTGGTGGACTCGTACAGCACCAGGTCGGTGCCGATCGTCACGGCGCCGAATCGTTTCAGCAGCCGCACCCTCAGCACGGGCAGCAGCCGGTCGCCGGACGCGGCGTAGACGTGCAGCACGTCGGTGTCGGCGAGGCCGACGACGACCAGCAGTTCGGGCCGGCCGTCACCGGTGAGGTCGCGGTACTCGGCGGGGCGGATCTCGCAGCCCGTGCAGGGGTCGAGGGCGCGCCGCTCGTCCTGGCCCACCCCGGGGTCCTTGGCCAGCAGGGCTCGGATGTCGACCGCGGTGACGTCCTGCCCGGGGACGCTCAGGTCCGGGACCGCCTGCGGCGCCGGCTCCTGGGTGCGGCCCGCCGCGGGCTCCGGCGGCGGGGCGGTCGCCTGGCCCGGCCAGAGCGGGACGCTGGCGAGCGGCGGCGCGACGGGCGCGGCCGTGCCGTGGTCGCGCAGCTCGCCCGGGGAGCCGCAGCCGACGGCGAGGGCGAGCGGTGCGGCGGCGAGGAGGCTCAGCAGGAGGGCGGGCAGGCGACGGACGGTGGTGCTCATCCTCCGGTGGCCCTCCTGGTCTGCGGTGATGTGCCGGTTCGGGTCCGGTTCGGGTCCGGCTCGTGCTCCGGCCCAGGTCTGCTGGGTAGGTCGTCCGGACGGCACCCGCCGGTTCCCCGACGGGTGCCGTCCGGCAGCGTAGCCGGAGCCCGATCAGCCGGCGGAGCCGGCCGGAGCGGCCAGGTCCGCCAGGACGATGATGTTGTCCGTCCAGTGGCCGTCGGCCCCGATCCGGCCGCCGCAGGTGATCAGGCGCAGCTCGGGCGCCGCCGTGTCGCCGTACACCGTGGCGGTGGGGAACGCTTCCTTGGCGGCCTGGAGCAGCTCGCGGACCCGGAAGTCCACCGTGCTGCCGTCCTCCCGCCGCACCTGGATGCGGTCACCCGGCCGCAGCTTCGGCAGTCCCCGGAAGACCGCCGGGCCGCGCGCGGTGTCGTAGTGCCCGATCAGGACGGCGGGCCCGGTCTCCCCGGGGGTCGGGCCGTTGCGGTACCAGCCGGCCTCACCGGCCCGTTCGGCGGTCGGCACCTCGACGGTGCCGTCGGCGTTCAGGCCTAGGCCGGTCACCGGGGCGTCGACGCCGGCCGCCGGGACGAGCAGCCGGGTCGGCTTCGAGGCCGCGAACGGGCGCGGTGCGGCGGCCGCCGTGCCGGTGCCGGTGGCGGCGGGGGCCCCCGCCGCCGCGGCCGACGCGCTGTCCGCCGCGCCTCCGGCGGCCTGCCGGGAGGAGGTCTCCACCCGCACCACCGGGGGCTCCCCCTGGTCCGAGAGCGCGACGGTCGCGCCGAGCGCCAGACAGAGCAGCCCGGCCGCCCCGAAGACGCTCCGGTTCAGCCCGCCCGGCCGCGGCCCCCCGTGCCGGGCGCGCCCCCCGCGGCGACGCCCGCCCCGGTGGCCGTCGTCAGCCGCGCGCACCGGAGCGGCGGCGCAGCACGGCGAAGCCGAGCCCCGCGGCACCGATCGCCGCGACGGCGCCGCCGCCGACGAGCTTCAGGCCGGAGGAGTCGCCCGCGGTGGAGCCGTCACCGGCCTGCGCGGCGCCCTTGGGCACCTCGCGGACCTGCGGCTGGTTGCCCGCCTCCTTCGGGGCCGGCGCCGGGCTCGCGGGCCGGCCGTTCTCCGCCTGCTTGGGGACCGGGCTCACGACGGGCGCCGGGGCCGCCCCCTTGGCCGCCGGGGTGGCGGTCGGCGCGGCCGGCGCGGCCGGCGCGGCCTCCGGGGCCTTGGGCGCCGGGGTCGCCGTGGCCGTGGCCACCGGAGCCGGGGCGGCGGCGCCGGAGCCGCCGTCGGCCCAGGCCTGCCCGCCGGTGACGGCGGTCAGCAGCGCGGCGCCGGTCAGGGCGCAGACGGCGGTCAGCCGCACGACGGCGCGGTTCCTGGTCGTACGCGTAGCCATACGAACTCTCCATTCATCTCGGCGACGCGGTCCCCGGCCGGATGTGGCCGGCGCGTCGAGAGTGACGGTAGAAAGTCCGTGTCGCGGTCCCCGGCCGGTCGTGTCACAGCGGCTCATCGGCTGCGTAACGACCTCCCGGCCTCCGGTACACGGCCCGTTCCGGCTCACCCGGCCCCGCACGCTCAGCGCCGGAGGAGCCGGTCGATCCGGTCGGTGAGCCGGTCGACCCGGTCGGCGTACCCGTCCAGCGGGCTCGGCCGCTCCGGCGCGAAGGGCGTCCCGCCGCGCAGCCCGCGCCCGCCGATGACGAGCGCCTCGCCGAGGAAGCCGACACCGATGGAGAGGTTCACCGGCCGGGCGGCCTCGTGCATGCCGAGCCGCCCGGCCAGCAGGCCGTAGAGCGCCGAGGCCAGGAGGGCGAGGACGACGACCAGGAAGGTCCGCCCGGTGTACCGCTGGTACAGCACGCCGTCGCGGCGGGACAGCGCGACCGTGGCGCCGCGCAGCGCGCCGAGCCCGAGGCCGATCAGGCAGCCGCCGACCACCCAGCCGACGTCGGCGCCGTCCGGCTCCCCGGCCTCCAGCACCGACCAGACGCCGAGGGCGGTGAGCACCACCGGCGGGCCGAAGAGGTCGCGGAGGTTGACCGGCTCGCCGATCAGCCGTTTGACGACGACGGCCACCGCGGCCACCGCGATGACCGTCACGAGCAGCCATGCGCGCACGGCCCTCACCCCCTTGTTGCCCCGGGCCGCCTGCCGCCCGGATGTCCGGCGGCCCAATTTAGCTCAACCGTGCTATAACAACACCATGCCTAAGGTCGTCATCCCCGAAACCCGCCGCCAGGACGTGGCGCGGGCGGTCCTGCGCATCGTCGGCAGGGACGGGCTCGAACACGCCTCGCTGCGCAACATCGCCGACGAGGCGGGCCTGGCGATCGGCTCGGTGCGCCACTACTTCGACAGCCAGACCGAGGTCGTGATCTTCGCGATGGAGGAGCTGTGCGGGCGGATCGGCGAACGGATCACCGGCCACGCCGAACGCCTGCTGAACCCGACCGCCCCGGGCACCCCGCTCGACCGGCGCGCCGCCGTCGAGGCCCTGCTGGCGGAGCTGCTCCCGCTGGACGCCGCCCGGCGGGAGGAGGCGGTGCTGTGGCTGGCGTTCACCACGGCCGCCCGTACCCGCCCCGAACTGCGGCCCGGCACGGCACTGTTGCACGAGTCGACCCGCCGGCTGATCGCCCGGGTGCTGGAGGAGGCCCGGCGCGCCGGCGGGGTCCCCGGCGACCTGGACCTCGGACTGGAGACGGAGCGGCTGGCCGCCCTGCTGGACGGTCTCGCCCTCGGCATGGTCCTCCACCCGGACGGCGTCGACCCGCGGGCCGCCCTGCTGATCCTCCGCCGCCACCTGCGCGACCTGGCGGAGCGGCGGGAGTTTGAAGACGGGACCTAGGTCGCAGGGTCCACCGGCGGCCGAACCGCAGCCGGAGGCCCGGCCGCCGCTTGGTCCGTACGGTGGCGGTATGAGCGTCGACCTGGACAAGTACTTCGCACGGATCGGGTGGGACGGCGAGCGGGCGCCCACCCTGGCCACGCTCCGGTCACTGCAGCACGCGCACGTGCTGGCCGTCCCGTTCGAGAACATCGACGTCGTGGTCGGCGCCGTGCCGTCGCTGGACCTCGCCGATCTGGAGGCCAAGATCGTCAGCGGCTCGCGCGGCGGCTACTGCTTCGAGCACAACACGCTGTTCGCCGCCGTCCTGGAGCAGTTGGGCTTCGAGGTCGCCCGCCACACCGGCCGGGTGCGGGCGGGCGCCCGCCCCGGGGAGGTCCGGCCGCGCACCCACCTGGTGCTGGCCGTCCGGGTTCCCGGGGCGGAGGGGGCGCGCCACCTCGCCGACGTCGGGTTCGGCTCGCGCGACGCACTGCTGGAGCCGCTGCCGCTGATCCCCGGTCTGGTCCGCGAGGGCCGGGGCCGCCGGCACCGGCTGGTCCTGGAGGAGGCGGACGGCCCGGTGCCGGTGTGGGTGCTCCAGATCCGGGCGGACGACGCGTGGCGGGAGCTGCTGTCGTTCACCCTGGACCCGGCGCCGGCGCCCGACATCAACATCGCCAACTGGTACGTGGCCACCCACCCGCGCTCGCCGTTCCGCCGCCTCTTCGTGCAGCGGACCCTCGCCCACGGCCACCTGTCCCTGGACGGCGGCACGCTCACCCGCACCGCGGCGGACGGCACCCTGACGGTGGAGGAGCTCGACGGCGAACTCCGCCTCCGGGAGGTCCTGGAGGCGGAGTTCGGCATCACCCCGCCGCCCGGCGTCCGGCCGCAGCGCTAGGGTCCGTCCGCGCGGCACTCACTCGGTGCGGTAGGCGTCGACGACGGTCTGGTCGAGCGTGTTGCCGTCGGTGTCGGTCAGCTCCGCGCGCAGCGAGACGCCGGTGCCCGCCGGCGGGTTCGGGACGGTGACGGCGCCGGCGTCGACCGGGAGCGCGGTCCACGAGCCACCGCCGTCGGTGGACGCCGAGACCGTCAGCGTGCGGACCCGGCCGTCCGCGGCGGCGCCCTGCACGGTGACCGGCACCCGGAGCGCGCTCCCGGCCACCGCCGTGCCCGCCGGGCTCAGCTCGGGCGAGAACCGCACGACGCTCACCGGCACCGCCGCGGGCCCGTCCGCCGCGGCCGAGGCGAAGGTCCAGGACGCGTTCACCCGGGTGGTCGCCCCGGTCGCGGACCTGCGGGTGACCGTGGCGGCCAGCCGGTACGAGGCCTTCGCCGCAGGCACGGTGAACGCCGCACGGCCGGCCGCGCTGTCCGCGCCGGAGCGGGTGCCGACCAGCGCACCGTCGCGGTAGAGCGCGGTGTAGGCCGTGTCGAAGGACGGCGCCGACGGTGCGTGGCCGTCGCCGTCGGCGAGCAGCGGCAGGTTCGCGGTGATCGTGTCGCCGTCGCGCTCGACGCCGGCGCCGGCGGTGAGCGCGGGGCCGAAGACCGGGTTGTCGAAGGTGAGGGTGGTCGTGGTCCCGGCGCGGACGGCGATGCCGTTGGCGGAGTAGCGGTTGATCCGCGCGCCGGCGGCGGCGGGGGCCGCGAGGGTGACGTCCCAGGTGCCGCGCTCGGGGGTGACGTAGTAGGTGGCGGTGCCGGGGACCGTCATCGGCTGCGGGGCGCCGACGGTCGGTCCGGCGGCCTGGCCGGGGGTCGGTCCGAGGTCGAGGACCCCCACCCCTCCGGCGCCCGGCCGGGCGCCGCCGCGGATCCGCAGGGCGGCCAGCTCCTGCACGGTGTAGTGGTGGGTGAGCCCGGTCAGCGCGCGGGTGCCGGAGAAGGTGCGGCCGAGCGCGTAGCCGCCGGTGTCGGTCGCCCAGTACGCGTCGTACCACTGCCGCACCGACCCGGGTTCGGCGTCGGGCCCGAGGTGGGCCACCCGCAGGGTCGGTGTCGCCTTGACGATGCTGGCCATCCGGGTGACGCCCCCGTGCGTGACCTCCAGGAACATCCCGGCGTTCAGGTAGCGCGCGGAGCCGTCCGCGGGGCGGAGGTCGACCGGGGCGGTGGTCCGCGCGTCGACGGTGACGGTGGTGTCGCGGTCGAGGTCCAGGCGGGGCTGGACGATCCAGTCGTCGCCGTCCGACGCCCGCTCCGTGTAGAGGTCGCTCTCCAGCAGGTACCGGCCCTTGGGCAGCCGCAGGGTGATGACGCCGGAGGGGTCGTACGCGGACTCCGACCGGTCGGCGCCGGGGCCGGAGATCCCGACGACGGAGGTCCGGTACTTCGCCGGGGCCTGGCCGGAGCGGTCCAGGTGCCGGATGGTGAGGGTGTACGTCTCCGGCTCGGCGGCGGCGGCCGCGCCGCCCCAGGCGGGGGTCGACGCGCCCACCAGGGCGACGGCGACGGCGAGGGCCCGGAGGACGTTCCGGCGGGGTACGGAAGTAGCGGTCATGCCCTGACCTGCCCGTTCGGACGCCGGAGTTCCTGTGATCCGGACCACGTCCGGGCGTCCGGGCGGCGCGGACGGCCCGCTACGCGGCGGCGTCCGCCCGGGGAGCGGTCAGCCCGGCGGTGAGGAACGCGACCACGGTGGCCAGCTCCGGGAACGACGGATCGACGGCGGAGTCCGCGTCGGCGGCGAGCGGTCGGCCGTAGGCCTCCAGCAGTGTGGTGAACGCCAGCCGCCAGCGGTCGGTGATCTCGTGGACGGTCAGCTCGGGCAGCGCCCGGCCGAGGACGACCTCGAACGGGGCGGTGCCCGCCCAGGGGGAGCCGCTGAGCGGCCGGTCGGCGGTGAGCATGGTCTGGGCGAGCAGGCGGCAGAGCATCCGGCCGCGCTCGGTGCGCACCAGTTCGTCGAAGGGCGAGGCGACGGCCGCGACCAGCGCCCGCACCTGCGCCGGACCGGTGGCCGTCGGGTGGAGGGTGGCCGTCTCCAGCCGGTCCTGCCAGAGCGGGAGCAGCTCACGCCCGAGCAGCGCCGCGACCAGGCCCTCCCGGGAGCCGAAGTGGTAGTGCACCGCGCCGGGGTTGAGGCCGGCCTCCGCGTTGATCGCCCGCACCGAGACCTGGCCCACGCCGCGCTGGAGGAAGAGCCGCTCGGCGGCCGCGAGCAGCCGCTCCCGGGTCGGGGCGGGATCCGGGGACGGAGACGCGGAAGGGGACGGGGTGGGGCGCTGCGGCGGGGCGGGGTTCTGGGCGGTTCCATCCGGCATGTCGCCATTGCACCACAGGAACCCGGGTTACCATCCAATCAGTGATTGAATCGCGATTGGCAGATGCTCGGACCGGGCTGTCCGGACCGGGCGTCCCGCCAGTCCCGTGCGCCGGCGCGCACGTGATCGAGAGGCTCACACCATGGGTACCTACGCCGTCACCGGCTCCGCTTCGGGCATGGGCGCCGCCAGCGCCGCCGTCCTCCGGGAGGCCGGGCACACCGTCATCGGCATCGACCTCCACGACGCCGACATCACCGCCGACCTGGGCACCGCCGAGGGCCGCCGGGCGGCCGTCCAGGGGATCCTGGACGCCTCCGGCGGGCTCCTGGACGGCGTGGCCGCGGTGGCCGGCGTGGGCCCCGCGATGAAGGACGCCGCCGCGGTCGCCTCCATCAACTACTTCGGCCCGGTCGCCCTGCTGGAGGGGCTGCGCCCGGCGCTCGCCCGTTCCTCCGCGGGCCGCGCCGTCGTGATCGGCTCCAACTCCTCGACCACCGTCCCGATGATCGACGACACGCTGGTCGGCCTGCTCCTCGCGGGTGACGAGGAGGCCGCGCGCGAGCACGCCCGGGCGGCCCAGGCGGGGATCCCCGCCGAGGTGGCGCGGACCGCGCCGAGCATCTCCGCCTACGCGAGCTCCAAGTTCGCCCTGGCCCGCTGGGTGCGCCGGACGGCGGTCACGCCGGAGTGGGCCCGCGAGGGCGTGCTGCTCAACGTCATCGCCCCCGGCGCGGTGGTCACCCCGCTGATGCTCGGGTCCACCGGCGTGGGCGAGGAGCCGGACGCCGACTCCTTCCCCACCCCCATGCCGCTGGGGGTCTTCGGCCGGCCCGAGGACATCGCCTTCTGGGTGCACCAGTTCCTGCGCCCGGAGGCCCGTTTCACCACCGGGGCCACCCTGTTCGTCGACGGCGGCACCGACGCCGCGATGCGCGCGGACGCCCAGCCCACCGCGCTGACCTTCTGAGCGGACGGCGGGCCCGCGCCGGGCCGGGAGCGCTCCCGGCCCGGCCGGGCGCGGCACTACCGGACGGCGCGGCCCAGGCCCAGGCCCCGGCCGAGGTCGAGCAGGCTCAGGCCGAACATCAGCACGCCCAGCGGCACGTGCAGTGCCGGCTCGTGGGCGACGCCCAGCACCACCTGCACCGAGGCGAGCGCCAGGAAGCCGGTGGCGTACAGGACCGGCCGGGCCGGACCGCCGCCGGGCCGCCAGGCCAGGATCGCTGCCAGCAGGTAGAGCATCGAGGCCCCGTACATCACCCGGGCGCCGACGCCGTGCAGCGTCCCGCCGTAGTCGGTGGAGAGCAGCAGGCCCGCGGTGGTCGCCTGGAAGAAGATCGCCAGCGTCTGCAGGGCGAGCGCGACCTGCGGGAACGTGAGGCTGCGGCGCTCGACGGCGTTGCTCGGGATGGCCATGGTGCGGTCCCTCTTCCTGCCTCGCGGCGGTGGATCGGTAGTGTCCCGCTGATTCGACGACGCAGGCCCGTGGAGTGTGAGGCGGGTGGGCACGAACAGGGGGCGGCCGGCATGGGGACCGAGGACGGGCGTTCCGAACGGCCCGCGGACGAGGCCGTCGGCGAGCGGCGCCATCTGATCAACCTCGCCTACCGGATGCTCGGTTCACCGGCCGAGGCCGAGGACGCCGTGCAGGAGGCGTACACCCGCTGGTACACGATGGCGCCGGCCCGGCGGCGGGCGGTCGAGGCGCCCGGCGCCTGGCTGACGACGGTGGTCAGCCGGATCTGCCTGGACGTGCTCGGCTCGGCGCGGGTCCGGCGCGAGCGCTACGTCGGCGAGTGGCTGCCCGAACCGCTGCCCGACGCCGCCGAGTGGCTCGGCGGCACCGGCGGCGGGCCGGCCGACCCCGCCGACCGGATCACCCTGGACGAGTCGGTCAGCATGGCCTTCCTCGTCGTCCTGGAGTCGATGACGCCCGCCGAGCGCGTGGTGTTCGTCCTGCACGACGTCTTCCGGTACCCGTTCCCCGAGATCGCCGCGATCGTCGGCCGGACCCCCGCCGCCTGCCGCCAACTGGCCTCCTCCGGCCGGCGCCGGGTCGACGGCGCCCGGGTCGGCGCCGACCGGCTCCCCGCGGCCGGGCGGGACCGGCAGGCCGCGGCGGCCGAACAGGCCGAGGTGGTACGGCGGTTCAGACGGGCGTGGGAGGCCGTGGACATCGAGGCGCTGGTCGGCCTGCTCGACCCCGCCGCCACGATGGTCGCCGACGGCGGCGGCCTGGTCGGCGCCGCGACCCGCCCGGTCGAGGGCGGCGCGCGCATCGCCCGGTACCTCGTGCTCATGGCCGAGAAGGCCCCGGGGCTCGTCCTCCTGGAGCGCACCGTCAACGGCCGCCCCGGCCTGGTCGCCCAACGCGACGGCGCCACCGCGACGGTGGCCGCCCTCGACCTCTCCGGCGAGGGCCGGATCATCCGCATCTGGGCCGTCCGCAACCCCGAGAAGCTGACCCGCTGGACGGCGGGCGGCGGCCCGGCCTGACGTCCCGGCCGCGCGGGGAACCACCCCGCGCGGACCGGCCGTTGGTCCGATCAGCGGGGGGCGGGCGATTCGGACCTCGGAGGTCGGTATGGCTCGGCAGGGGGCGCTTCGGCGCGGTTTCGGTGCGGTGGCGGTGGCCGCCGCGGTGACGGCGGGCACGGTGACGTCGGCGGTGGCGGCCGACGACCGGGGGCGGCACGGCGACGGCGTCCACGGCGCGACCAGGGCGGCGATGGCGGAGCTCGTCCGGGCGGAGGGCCTGCCCGGCACGATCGCCGGCGTCCGGGAGGGCGGCGGAGGCTGGTCGGCGGCCGTCGGGGCGGCCGACACCGCGACCGGGCAGCCCCGGTCGCCCCGGGAGCGGTTCCGGATCGGGAGCCTGACGAAGACCTTCACCGCGACGGTGGTGCTCCAACTCCGGGCCGAGGGAGGGCTCTCCCTGGACGACCCGGTGGAGAGGTGGCTGCCCGGCGTGGTGCGGGGGAACGGGAACGACGGGTCGGCGATCACGATCCGCCACCTGCTGGGCCACACCAGCGGGCTGTTCTCCTACGACGAGGACCCGGCGATGATCCAGCGGCTGGCCGGCCCGGACTTCCTGCTCCACCGCTACGACACGTACCGGCCCGAGGACCTGGTCCGCACGGCGGTCTCCCATCCGCCGCTGTTCGCACCGGGGGCGTCCCGCTCGTACTCCAACACCAACTTCGTGCTGGCCGGGATGATCATCGGCAAGGCGACCGGCCGCCCGTACGGCGAGGAGATCGAGCGGCGGATCATCCGGCCGCTGGGCCTCTCCGCCACCACCCTGCCCGGCACCGCCGCCGGGCTGCCCCGGCCGCACGCGCTCGGCTACTCCACGCTGTTCGGCGGCTCGCCGACGCCGCTGGAGACCACCGAGCTCAACCCCTCGTGGGGCGGTGCGGCCGGGGAGATGATCTCCACGACCGACGACCTGACCCGCTTCTACTCCGCCCTGGTGCGCGGACGACTGCTGCCGCAGGCCGAGTTGGACGAGATGCTCCCGGCCGGCGGCGGCCCCGGGCTGGGCATCGGGAGCGTGAAGCTCTCCTGCGGGGTCACCCTCTGGGGCCACACGGGCACCATCCACGGGTCGTCGACGGTGGCGCTGACCACCCGCGACGGGCGGCACGCGGCCGCGTTCAACACCAACGCCGACTGGGTCGAGGGCGAACGCGGGCTCGCGGAGGCCGAGTTCTGCCGCTGAGCCGGTCCGTCCACCCGGGTGCTCAGTCCTGGCCGGCCGCCTGCTCGTAGAGCGCCACCAGTACCCCGTGCACCGGCTCGCCCTCCGGGGCCTCGGCGGCCTCGTCCACCAGGGCCTGGAGGGCGGCGCCGAGGCGGGCGGCCTGGTCGGCGGTCAGCCGGAGGTGCCGCAGCACCAGCAGGGGGTCCTGCGGAGCCTTGACGCACGCCTCGGCCACCGCCCCGAGCAGGGCGGTGGTCGGGCCGGCGTCGCGCCCGGCCACGGTGATCCGCCGGGCGGTGCGCCGGTAGAGGTGCTCACTGCCGCCGCGCACCTTCCGGGTCTCCACGATGCGCACCACACCGGCCTCCTGCAGCACCTTGAGGTGGTGGGCCACCGTGCTCTTGCGGCTGTCCAGCGCCGCCGCGAGTTCGCCGACGGTGGCGGGCCGCCCGCCGAGCGCCAGCAGCAGCCGCTGGCGCAGCGGGTGGGAGAGCGCCTTGAACTGCTGCGGGCTCTCGACGGTGAGTTCCTCGGCCTGGTCCCGGGTCCTGTCCTCCATGGGTAAAGCGTCCAACTTTCTTGACGCTTTCGCAAGCCGCGTGCTCCACTGATGCCCTACCTGATCGATCACCAGCAGCAGGGGACGGCACATGACGCAGCTCCAGTCGGCCGAGATCACCGGGATCGTCGCCGAGGCCGGCCGGCTCGCGGCCGAGCTCTACGTCTTCCCCGAGATCGGCGCACGGATCGCCGCCCGCCTCGCCGAGGCGCTCGCCGAGGGCCGCTACGCACGGGCCGGGGACGCCGAGACGCTCGGCCGGCTGGTCACCGAGGACCTCCAGTCCGTCAACGGCGACCGCCACCTGCGGCTGAAGTTCCACCCGACCGCGATCCCGGCGGAGCAGGAGGACGGCGCCCTCCTCGCCGAGCTGACCCGGTCCGCCGACCTCTCGCTCGGCGGCGTCCCCCGGATCGAGCGCCTGGCGGGCGGCGTCGCCCTGCTGAAGCTCGCGCCGATCCTCTTCCCGCTCGACATGACCGGCGACTCGCTGAACGCCGCGCTCACCCTGGTCGCGCCCGCCGAGGCGCTGATCCTGGACCTGCGCGAGTGCGTCGGCGGCCACCCGTACACGACCGCCCACATCTGCGGCCACCTCTTCGACGAGCCGACGCACCTCAGCTCCCTCTACGACCGCGAGACGGACGCCGAGCAGCAGTTCTGGAGCCCCGCGATGGCGCCCGGCCCGCGGTTCGGCGGCAGCAAGCCGCTCTACGTGCTGATCAGCAAGGCCACCTTCTCCGGCGGCGAGGCGCTCGCCTACGACCTCCAGCAACACGGCCGCGCCGTGGTGGTCGGCGAAGCGTCCGGCGGCGGCGCCAACCCGCGCCGGGGCTTCACCCTGCACCCGCACCTGGAGGCGACCATCCCGACCGCCCGCTCGATCAACCCGGTGTCGGGCGCCAACTGGGAGGGCACCGGCGTGATCCCGGACACCGCGACGGACCCGGCCGACGCCCACGAGGCGGCCCACCGCGCGGCCCTCGCCGAGGTCGCCCGCCGCGCCGGCGACACCCCGTCCGCCTCCGCCGAGGAGGCCCGCCGGGTGCTGCGCGGCACGGCGGAGGACGGCCCGACGGGGGCGGACGCCCGGCTCTGAGGCGCGCCGCCGTTTCAGCGTAGATCCGGTGACGCCGCCGGTGAGAGCGGCGAGATCTCCCCGTTCCCGCTGGACCCCAACACCGGCCTGCAGACCGTGCTGCGCTACACCTCCACGGTCTCCTGGACACCAGCTGGGGCACCTCGGGCGTCGTCACCACCTCGTTCGGCCTCGGCGGCGCCTCGGCCCGCGGCGTCGCCCTCGACTCCAGCAACCGCCTGGTCACCGGCGGCGCCGCCACCGTGACCAAGCCCGACCTCACCCCGGGCTTCGACTTCACCGCCGCGCGCTACCAGACCAACTGACGCCCGCAGCACGCCCCCGGGGCCCGGAACCGCTCGGTTCCGGGCCCCGGGCCGTCGGACATCACACGGTCGGCCCTGTGTTCACCCCCTCAGGGCCATCTCGAACCGCACCGGGTTCAGCCCTGCCGACCGCCGGCCCGAACCGCCGAAGCACAGAGTGCCGCCCCTTGGAGTGGCGGCGGGACGCACCTGGGCGCGGACTGGCCGAGTTGGAGCAGGAAGCGCCGGCACCCCTCCGCGCACGACCGAGAAGCGGCGGTCGAGGACCGGATGAAACGTGACTGCAGGTTCCATCGGCGCGCAGTCCGGCAGTAAAGCCCCGACAAACCCACCCCTATCGGTCACGACTGTCGACGATCTATCGCATGCGAGCCCACGGCAAAAGCGATGGAAAGTTTTCGCCTAGAACTGACCGGCACGGGTGAAACACCGCCCGCCACTGGCGCGCTTCACTGTTCGTGTGCGTAAAACTTCCCTTGCGGCGGCCGATCTTCGTTGCGTAGGTTCATCCGCGCACCAACACATCGGTGGGTCCGGAGCTGGCATCGGCCTCCGTATCGCTGCTTGCCCCCCGAATTCACTCACTGCGGCGCCCTTGGCGTGCCCGAAGGAGGATTCGATCATGTTGGGTAAGCGTCTCTTTGTCGGCGCGGCGGCGGGCGTCATCTTCGGCTCGGTCGGCGCGCCGGTCGCGGCGATCGCCGCCCCGGCAGGCTGCAACGGCGGCTGGGTCTGCCTGTACCGCGACGACGACTACAAGGGTGGCGGCTACTTCCAGAACCAGCAGGGCGGTTCGTGGAACCTCAGCGACCAGGGCTTCAACGACCAGACCAACTCCTGGTACAACAACTCCTCGGTCGACGCGAAGTGGTTCTACGACGCCAACCTCAAGGGCACCTCGCGCTGCATGAACAACAACTCGAGCAACCACAGCCTGAGCATCGCTGACTATGATGAGGCCAGCTCGCTCGCCATCTACACCTATCAGTACGCCTGCTGACGGTACATCACCTCACCAGGTGAAGTGGAGCTCCGGGGGAGTCTCCCCCGGAGCTCTTTCACCGTTCCAAGGAGCCACGTGGTCATCGTCCGCGCCGATCGAGTCGGCAAGAAGTTCTCCATCGGCAGTGAGACGGTCCGCGCCGTCGACAACGTCTCCCTGGAGATCGGTTCCGGCGAGCTGGTGGTCCTGGTCGGGGCCAGCGGTTCGGGCAAGAGCACTCTGCTCAATCTGATCGGCGGCCTGGAACGTGTGGACGGCGGCTCCCTCACGGTCCTGGACACCGATATGAGGAAAGCTTCCGAGGCTGCCTTGGCACGTATGCGCCTGACCCGGGTGGGATTCGTATTCCAGGACTTCAACCTGGTCAAGGATCTCACCCTCGCCGAGAATGTGTCCTTGCCTTTGGAGGGTGCGGGTGTCCCACGCAAAAAGGCCCGCGAAACGGCCAGGTCAGCGCTGGCCCGAGTGGGTCTGAAAGGGCTGGACGACCGATTTCCCGTAGAGGTGTCCGGCGGGCAGCAGCAGCGCGCAGCCATCGCGCGGGCAGTGGTCGGGGAACGAGAACTGATTCTCGCGGACGAACCCACCGGTGCCCTCGATTCCGCCACCGGCAGGGAGATCATGGAACTCCTCAGCGGGCTCCAGCGGGACGGTGTGACCATCGTGCTCAGCACGCACAATCCGGCGAACATGGAGTTCGGCGACCAGGTCATCGAACTGCGGGACGGCCGCCGCCTCTCGCCCGCCACGGCCCCTGACGGTGCCGCATGCTGAATGGATGGCGGACCCAACTCCTCGTGGCCTGGAGGGTGGTCCTGGGGCGAGGGCGGCGCCGGGCCATGCTGCTCGCGCTCTTCGTCACACCCGTTCTGCTTGCGGCCTCCGCCGCCGGCATCATCCGGGCGGTAGCCCTCTCCGCGGACCAGCGAGGCGTCAGCCAGATGGCCGCGGCCGACTTGCTGATCACGCAGACGGGTTCGTCCCCCGATTCCGAGCGACTGAACCAGTTGCTGGAGTCCGCCGCCCCCGGGGCGACACTCGTGGACGTCGAGTACTCCCTCGACTTCCCGGTGCTGCTCGGAGGAGTGACCACTTCGGTGTCCTACCGGGAGACCGACTGGTCCGCCGACGCCACCCGCGGCTGGGTCCGCCCCCGGGCCGGCAGGCTTCCGGCGGCCGTCGGCGAGATCGCGGTCAGCACGGAGATCGCCAAGCAGTTCGATCTCCGTGTCGGTGACTCCCTGGGATACCGCTGGGCCAAGGACCCGTCCGTCATCACCGGAATCTTCGAGGACCCGGCCGCCTACCGCAGCGGACTCGTTCTGGCCCCTTCGGGGCAACTCGGCCGTTGGCTCGACGGCGTGCACGACGGCGAGACCCATGCCACGCGGAGCCGGCTCCTGAAAGCCCCGCCCATGGCCGTGGCCCGGGCCAAGGAAGCCGTGTCCGGAGCCGGGTTCACCGCCAAGAGCCGCGAGGACGTGCTCGACGGCGTGTCCCTCATCGAGAAGGAGCCCGGTCTCGTCCTCTTCCCCGGGCTGCTCCTCGTCTGTGTCGGAGCTGCCGCCGCTTTCGGAGTGCGTGTCCGACAACTGCGGCGGGAGTTCTCGCTGCTGTCGGCGGTCGGCCTGGACGCACGGTGGATCCTGCGGACCTGCCGCCTCGCCGGATCCCTCGCATCCGCCTGCGGCGCGATCATCGGCCTTTCCGTGGGCACCCTGCTGAGCGTTCTGGTACGGCCGTGGCTGCGCGAAGCGGTCCAGCACGACCTCTCCCCACTGGCCGTGCCCTGGCTGAGTGGCCCGGTTCTGATCCTGTTGACCATGGCGGCCGGCACTCTGTCGGTGTGGTGGCCGGCCCGTACGGCCCTCAACACACCGGTCAGCCGCCGCCTGGGCGCCACACCTGAGCGGCGCGCGGCGCGAATGGCACGGGCACGCATCGCCTTCACCGCGGTCGGCGCTGCCGGCGTGTCCGCAGCCATGGTCGTCTCCTCCCGGTCCGCTGCCTCCATGAGCGGCCTGATCGGCTGTGCAGGGCTGTGCATCGCGGTGCTCCTCCTTCTTCCGGGCATGCTCCGCCTGCTTGCCCGCGTCACCAGGGACGCCTCAGTAGCCGCCCGCGTAGCGCTGCGCAGCATGGCCCGCGAGCCGCGGCGGCCGGTGGCCGCCGTCTCGATCGGGTTCTTCGCGGTCAGCGTGGCCACCGCAGCGCTCGCCATGCTCAACAGCGCAGCCGCCAACGAGCGGTCCACCTACGTCGGATCCCGCCACCTCGGGCAGGTCGAAGTCGTGCTCCGGCACACCGACGCCACCCCGCAGATCACCGACGCGATCGGCAGGACCCTGGAAGGCTCCGAGATCACCTTGAACAAGGCGGTGGTCCTGCCGGCACCAACCGGGGCCGGCCGCTCGGCCCGGCTCTCGGCTCCCCAGTTCTACGTGGCCCCGGTCGCGGCCGATCGAGCGCCCAACACCCTTCGGAAGGCTGTCCAGGTCGTCGATTCCCAGGCGGAGTTCCGAGCGCTCACGGGACGCGCGGCCACCACCCGGGAGTGGCAGGCCCTGGAGGGCGGTCAGCTGCTGGTGATGTCGGCCGTGTTCTCCGACCGCGGGACGGGCCTGCTACTGGAACCCGACCCGGTGTCCGGTGAACCCAAGCCCGTCAAGATTCCCGCTGTCACCGTCGCGGACCCGGTGGACGAGACCACCCTCATTCGCGCGGGAGCGGTCCTCACCAGCAGTGCTGCTCGGCAACTCGGCGCTACGGTCCAGACGCAGACGCTGGTAGCCACCGCCTCGGACGGCGAAGCCCCGTCCGAGGCGGTCGAGACGCAGCTTGCCCGTGCTCTGGAACCACTCGACATCCCGATCACCGATGTCCGCATCGAGCGCGGGCCGTCAGCGCCCAAGCCGGTGCTCTGGTACATCCTGCTCTCCATGGCCGGAGTGGCAGTGGTCGCGTCGATGGCCTTGGCACTGTCCGCCTCCGCCCAGGAGCTCCGCCCCGATCTGCGGCGCCTGCACGACATGGGATTCCACCGCGGTATCCAACGCCGCATCCTGGCTTACCAGTCCGTTGTCGTTGCCGGACTTGCCACCACTGCCGGTGCTGCCGCCGGCCTGGTCCTCGCGGCCGCGCGGGTATGGGCATTCGATGCCGAGCTCACCGTGAACTGGGCCACCCTTTTCGGTGCGATCGCGGCCATCGTCGTGCTCAGCGCGTTCCTGGGAGCACTCCTGGCTCCGAGGGCGAAGACTCTGCGTGAGGCGAGCTGATCGAAGTCCGGCGGTTCCTCGGTCGGCTTCAGGTGGGCGCCGGTTCGGATGTGGCCTCGCTCGAAAGGATCTGCGCTGTTCGGAGGAACTCCGATCACGACTCATCCTCCGCAACAGGCCGGCGCAACGTGGGCCGAGTCGAGCCCGAGCTGCGGGGCCCTGACCGCCGTGCCGGTCAGGGCCCTCACTCTGCCTTCCAGCCGTGGGCGTACGCGATGTGCAGCGTGCCCGGACCGATCCGCCTCCGCTGCGGCCGTCCGATCCTGAGGCCGTCGTCCTCCAGCGTCACGCAGTCGTGCGAGCCCGGGTACTCCAGGGCGCGGACCGGGCCGTCCGTCACCAGGGAGTGGACCAGCGAGCCGGTGGTCCGGAACGCCGGAGCGCTGCCGGTCAGGAAGAGCGTGTCCGCCGCGAATCCGAACCGCAGCTCGTCGTGCCGGCCCGCGTGGTGGCTCGGCTCGTGGTCGAGTTCCTCGTACTTCCGAAAATCGGTCTCCGGGATCTCCGCGGTGTGCGGCCTCCCCGCCCCCAACCGCCCTCGCAGCGCCTTCCACCGCGACGGCGGGAACCCCAGACTGTGCTGCACCAGCACCAGGTCCAACACCACCGTCGACCGCCGCCACTCGCCGATCCCCTTCGGCCCCTCGCGTCCCGCCTTCAGCGGCAGGTACACCAGCGACCGCCGCGACCGCGCGGCCAGTCCCACCGCCGCCGTCAGGCTCGCCGCCGCCGTCCGGTCCACGTACATGTCCAGCGACCAGCCGTGGTCGTACAGCACGGCGCGCCCCGACCGGGGCCCCGCCTTCACCACCCGGTACTCCTCGCCGCCGTGCCGGACCCGGTGGACCGTCGTGCTCAACTTCACCGGACAGTCGTATCCCATCCGTACGCACCCTGTCCCCCGCGTTTCCGACCGCCTACCGTGGATGCGGAGCCCACGGAAGGAGTCCCCGACGATGTCCGGCACCCACTGGCGCAGGAGCAGCTACAGCAACAACGGCGGCGCGTGCCTCGAAGTCGCCGACGGCCACCCCGGCGTCGTCCCCGTCCGCGACTCCAAGGACCCCGCCGGCCCCGCCCTGGTCTTCCCCGCGCACGCCTGGCGCGCCTTCATCACCGCCGTCAAGGCCGACGAGTTCGACCTGCTCTGATCGCGAGCGGTCCGCACGGCTCCTGTGCTGTACTTCGCACACACCGTTCGCCCGCGTCCCAGGAGCCCGACCGCCCGATGAGCGCCACCTGTCCGCAGTGCTCCGCCCCGGACCAGTCCGTCGCCGTCCCGCACGCCCTCGCGCCCACCGCCCAGCCACCGCTGGACGAGGCGGCCCGTGCCCAGCTCGTCCCGCCGCCCGCGCCGCAGCCGGGCCGGCTCCGGCTGAACGGCGGCACGATCACCTTCTACGCGCTCACCGGCGTCCTCACCCTGCTCGCGGTCCTCTCCCTGTTCGGCAACCACGACGCCGACCTCGACGGCGCCGAACCCGCCTACGTGGCCGGCTACCTCATCGGCCCGTTCCTCTTCCCCCTCCTGTTCCTCCTGATCGCGGTGGTCCTGCACGCCGTCTCGCGCAAGGGCCAACACCGCCGCCTCGCCGAGACGCTCCCCGCGCAGCAAGCACTGTGGCAGCGCCACCACTTCGTCTGGCAGTCCGCCTGGCTCTGCCGCCGCTGCCGGGTCGCCTTCTTCCCCGCGGCCGCGCTGCGCCCCGACGTCGCCGCCTCCCCGCCGATCCCGCTCGACCAGTTCCCGCTCTGGGTGGTGACCGCGTCCGACCGGACCTACGGCTTCCCGACGCCTCCCGTCGCGCCGAACTGACCCTCGGGGCCTGTTTCCTGCTTCCATGGGCGGATGCCCGAGACACCCTCGCCGCTCCTCCCGCCGCCCGCCGAGGTCCTCGGCGTCCGCCGCATCCGGCTCGTCGAAGTGCCCGCGCCCCGCCTCACCGCCGAGGAGCGGCGGGAGCGGGACCGCACCTGGGCGACCATGGTCCTCGCCAATCCCACCCTCTTCGACGGCCCGGTGGTGGCGTGCGCGGGCACCTCGTGGCCCAGACCCGGTGAACTCCACGTCTTCTGGTCGCGCGTCACCTACCGGCACTACGCGCTCCGCCAGGTGATGTCGTCCACCGCCCCCACCGCCTCGCTCGCCGTCAGCGTCCTGCAACCGACCGACGACGGGCGCCTGCTCATCGGCCGGATGTCCCCCGCCACGGCCGCCCCCGGACGCTGGCAGCCCCCCGGCGGCTCCGTCGAACCCCCGCCCGACGGCGACCGCCTGGACCTCGCCGCCCTGCGCCGCAACGCCGTCCGGGAGCTGTCCGAGGAGACCGGAGTGAGCGCCGGCCCGGGCGAGTTGGCGCTCTGGGCGGTCACCCGCGGCCGGTACGGCAGCATCGGCGTGCTCTTCCTCGCCCCGCCGCTGCCCGAGCCGGTGCTGCGCGAGCGCTTCGGCGCCGTCGCGCCGCCCGAGCGGGAACTCGTCGAGCTGGCCTTCGTCCGCTCCCCCACCGACCTGCCGGGCCTGCCCGGCCCGCACGCCGACTACCTCGCCCCCGTCCTCCACCGCTTCACCCGGCAGCAGGGACGGCCGCAGGGCTGAGGCGGCTACCGATCCCGTGGGCCCCGGCCGCCCTCCGGGTGGGTGGCGCCGCCTACCGTGGGAGGCCAGGGGGTCAAGGGACCAGCGGGGGAGGATTCGTCCATGCGTCGTAGCGAAGGGCCGGACCCGGCGCGGCTCGCCGCCCACCGGGCGGTGGCGGCCCGGCTGTCGCCGCTGAGCGACCGGCGGCTCGGGGAGGTCGTGGCGTCCGCCGCTCCGCTCGGGTCCGGGACCGGGGGCAGGTCGGCGGCCCTGGAGGTCGGCGGGACGCGGGTGTTCGTCAAGCGGGTGCCGCTGACCGAGCCGGAGACCCGGCCGGAGAACGTCCGCCGCACGGCGAACCTGGTGGCGGCGGGCACGGCGGACGTGGAGTAGACGGAGGTGTCGGTGTGGGGTTAATGGGGGGGGGGGTGACCCGAACCACCACCCCCAACGC
>NZ_JBHVIV010000011.1:44879-67392 GCF_042799475.1 Kitasatospora sp. NPDC057692
GGGGTACGTGGGGGGGTCCGACTCCCCACTCCGACACCCCACTCCGACACCCCGCTACGAGCGCCCCGCCGGGGACCCGCACAGGGCGTCGTCGACGAGCCTGCTCACGGCCTGCTCCACGTGCAGGACGTCCTCCTCCGAGGCGGCGAGGACGCCCGACAGGGAGACCGTCACGCTGCGCCGGCCGTCGGCGGTGGCGGCGGAGGCGGTGACCCAGCCGGCGTCCCCGCCCTCGTGGCCCCAGTACCGCCCGCCGCAGGAGAGCGGGCGGGAGAAGAGGCCCAGGCCGTCCCGGGCGCGCGGCATGAGCCTGCGGAACTCCCGGCCGACCCGGACCGTCCGCTGCATCTCCGCCAGCTGTGCCGGCGGCAGGAGCCGGCCGCCGAGCAGGGCGGCGAAGAACCGGTCGAGGTCGGCGGTGGTGGAGACGAGACCGGCCTCCCCGTTGGTACCCGGACCGACCTGCTCGGTGACGTCCACCAAGGGCTCGCCGGGCCCGAACCGCTGGTAGGTCCGGGCGTGCGGCAGGGGCAGCTCGGGGGACGTCCCCGGCCGGAAGGTGTGGCCGAGGCCGAGCGGCCGGACGATCCGGTCCCCGACCTCCGCGTGCCAGGGCTGCCCCGTGACCCGCTCGATGACCATGCCGAGCAGGACGTAGCCGGTGTTGCCGTACTGCCAGCGCTCACCGGGCTCGGAGTCCGGGCGGTGGCCCATCGCGCGGGCGACGGTCTGCTCGGGTGTGTAGGCGTCGTTCCGGCGCCGTTGGAAGTCCTCCGCCGAGGTGTAGTCCGGGTAGTCGTCGTGGAGGCCGCCGGTGTGCTGGAGCAGCTGGCGGAGGGTGATCGCGCCGCCGTCGTTGCCGTTCCCGGACACCACGCCGGGCAGCCACCGCTCGACGGAGTCGTCCAGCGCGAGCCTGCCCTCGCCGACGAGTTGCAGCACCACGGTGGCCACGAAGGTCTTGGTGACGCTGGCGATCCGGAAGTGGCCGTCCGGCGGGACCGGCCGGCGGTCCGCCAGGTCCGCGACGCCGCTGGTGGCGGTCACATCACCGCCGTCGGAGGTGGTCAGGCGGGCCTGCGCGCCCGTCACGCCGAGCGCGGTGATCGCGTCGGCGTCGCGCTGGAGGCGCGCGGCCGGCCGCTCGGCGGCCGTCGCGCCGGGCACGGTGGTGGAGAGGGTCGCGGTCACCAGGGCGGCCAGCGCCAGGCTCCGCGTGAGGGATCGGATCGTCATGGGCGACGACGGTAGGCCCGGCCGAGGGGCGCGCGCGCTACCGCCCGCGGGTGGGAGAAGAGGGTGGCGGGCTGTAGTGCCGGGCCCGTTCGCGATGGCCCAGACTTGCCCGGGTGAACCACCATCAGGCCGAACGCCCGGCGGGGGTGTGGCGCGCTCTGGGCTATCTCCTGGGAGGCCTGGCGACCGCCCCGGCCACCCTGCTCGCGCTGCCCGTGCTCGTCGTCGCGCCGAGGACGGCGCACGCCTGGGCGTCCCGGCACCGCCGCCGCGCCGAGCGGCTGCTGCGCTCGCCGGACCCCGGTCCCGTCCGGGTCGGCGCGTGGCGGGTGCTCGGCTGGCTCTGCGCCTCCGCGCTGAGCGCTCCGGCGTTCGGGCTGGTCGCGGTGGTGTGCGCGGGCAACGCGGTGACCACCGCCGTCACGGTGCCGCTGTGGTGGGCGCTGCCCGCCGGCACCCGCGCGGGCGGCTTCGGTCCCGGGGTCCCGCTGACCGGGTGGGGCACGGCGCTGACCCTGGGGACCGCGCAGTTCCTCGTCTTCGCCGCCCTGACCGCCCGGTTGGTCCCCCTGCTGGCGCACCTGCACGCCCGGACCTGTGTGGCGCTGCTGTCCCCCTCGGCCGCCGAGCGGCTGGCGCGGCGGGTGGCGACGCTGACCGAGACCCGGGCCGGAGCCGTGAACGCCCACGGACTGGAGCTCCGCCGGATCGAACGCGACCTGCACGACGGCACCCAGGCCCGGCTGGTGGCCATCGCCCTGCGGCTGGGCCTGGCCCGCGAGGTGCAGGACAGGGACCCGGTGCTGCTGGCCCGGCTCCTGGCGGAGGCCCACGAGGGCACCGAGGAGGCCATGACGGAACTGCGCGCGGTGATCCGGACGATCTACCCGCCGATCCTCGCCGACCGCGGCCTCGCCGGGGCGCTGACCGCGCTGGGGGCCCGGTCGACGATCGCCACCACCCTCGACCTCGACGCCCTCGGCACCGACACCCTCGACACGATCCCCGCCGCCGTCGAGACGGTGGCCTACTTCACCGTCGCCGAGGCGCTCGCCAACGCCGCCAAGCACAGCCGGGGCCCCCCGACCACCGTCCGGGTGGCCCGCGAGGGCGACCGACTGTCGATCGGGGTCACCGACGACGGGGTCGGCGGCGCCGACGAGACCCGGGGTACCGGGCTCGCCGGAATCCGCCACCGCGTGCTGGCGCTCGACGGCACCGTCCACCTCCACAGCCCCGGTGGCGGCCCGACCACGATCACCGTGAGCCTGCCGTGCGGGTCGTGATCGCCGAGGACAACGTCCTGCTGGCCGGCGGGCTGGAACTCCTGCTCACCGCCGCCGGCTTCCACGTCGCCGCCGTCACCGGGGACGCCCCCGGCTTCGCCGCCGCCGTGGCCGAACACCGCCCGGACGTCACCATCGTCGACGTCCGGCTGCCGCCGGCCTTCCGCGACGAGGGCATCCACGCCGCCATCCACGCCCGCCGCCGGCACCCCGGCCTGCCCGTGCTCGTCCTCTCCCAGTACGTCGAGCAGCAGTACGCCGGCGAGCTGGTCTCCGACGGCCGCGGGGGCGTCGGCTACCTGCTCAAGGACCGGGTGAGCCGGGTGAGCGAGTTCGTCGACGCGCTGCGGCGGGTCGCCGCCGGCGGCACCGTCATGGACCCCGAGGTGATCGGCCAGCTCCTCACCCGCCCCGCCCACGACCCGATCGCCGCCCTCACCCCGCGCGAACGCGAGGTCCTGGCCCTGATGGCGCAGGGCCAGGACAACGCGACGCTCGCGGCCCGCCTCGTCATCACCGAGAACGCCGTCCACAAGCACATCGGCCACATCTTCGCCAAGCTCGGCCTCTCCCCCGCCGACAGCGGCCACCGCCGCGTCCTCGCCGTCCTCACCTACCTCAGCCGCCGCTGACGGGAGGCCAGGGAGCTCTCCGGCCCCTCCCGCCGGGCGCGCGACGCCTCGCCGCCGGTCGCCGATGCCCCGGGCGGAGCCGCCCGCCGACCCGCCGCCCCTGGTCACGCCTCGGGGTCCTCGTCATGACGAGGACCCCGCCCCCGCGCCCGGTCGACGTGGAGGCGCTCTACCCGGAGCCGGCCGCCCACCGGGGCCTCCCATAGTGGAAAATGCCGGGCCCCGGGGGCCCGGGCGGGGGCAGAATCGCCCCCATGGTGGACATGGAGGCGTTCCGGGACGCGGTCGCCGCGTGGGCGGCCGGCGGCCTCGGCGGGCCGGCGGGTGAGGCGGCCGGGCGGTTGGGTGTGCGGACGGCGGTGCTGGTGGAGGGTCCGAGCGACCTCGCGGCCGTCGAGACGCTGGCCGCGCGCGAGGGGCGGGACCTCGGCGCCGAGGGGGTGTGCGTCGTCTCGATGGGCGGGGCGATGAACGTCGCCCGCTACGCGGGCCTGCTCGGGCCTCCGGGGCTGGGGCTGCGGCTGGCCGGGCTCTGCGACGAGAACGAACAGGGCTTCTACGAGCGCGGGTTGGAGCGGGCGGGCGCGCCGGGCGAGGGCTTCTTCGTGTGCGTGTCGGACCTGGAGGAGGAGCTGATCCGCGCGCTGGGCGTGGCGAGGGTGGAGGAGATCGTCGAGGCCGAGGGCGACCTGCCCGCCTGGCAGATCTTCGTGCGCCAGCCCGCGCACCAGGGCGGGGTGGCGGAGCGGCAGTTGCGGCGGTTCCTGGGGACGAAGAAGGGACGGAAGATCCGCTACGGGCACCTGCTGGTGGGGGTGTTGGAGGCGGGGAGGGAGCCGGCGCCGCTGCGAGGGCTGCTGGCGGCGCTCTGAGCGGGGGTGTCGCGGGTGTCGGGTTGCCGCGGGTGTCGCAGGTGTCGCGGGTCAGAACTCGACGGCGTCCAGGTGGTAGGTGGTGTCGACGAGGAAGCCGCCGGCGTCGGCCTTGATGGAGAGCACGTACTGGCCTGGGGCCAGCGGGTCGAGCGCGCACCACAGGCCCCAGGCGACGCGCGGGATGCCGGTGGCCAGGAAGCGCTTGGAGGCGAACTCGTGCACCTTCAGCGGGACGCCGTTGAGGGTCGCCTCGGCGGCGGAGGCCTCGACGCGCCACGGTGCGGAGGAGAGGCCGAGGGCGATCCGCTGGGTGTTGAAGACCGGGAAGAAGACCGGCTTCCCGGCGGCGATCGGGCAGCGGCGCACGACCCGGCCGCCGTAGGTGCCGGCGAGGAACCAGACGTCGGAGGGCTGCCGCCAGCCGGCGAACTCGCCGGTGGTGTCGGCGACCGGGCTGCGCTCCATCGGGGCGGACAGCGCCCACTTCCACCAGCGTGCCGCGAGCGCCGCACCCCGGCGGGGGTCCACGGTGTCGGCACCGGTCTCGGGGGAGACGGCCTCGCCCACGTCAGCTCCTTCGGGTCCACGCGCGCACCGCACATCGGCCCGCGCAGCGACCCTATCCGGTGACGGCCGGGCCCTCCCGCGCGGGAGGGCCCGGGGTCCGGAGCCTCAGTCCTCCAGGCGGCGGACGACGATCTCGTACTGGTCGACCGCTCCGTCCCAGCGGACGACCACGGTGCCGCCCTCCGACACGTCGTACGCGTACTCGTCCTCATCCGCCTCCTCCTCCGCCTCCTCTGCGCCGTCCTCCTCCTCGGCCGGGCCCACCGGGACGAAGGCGAGGTCGTGCGACTCCTGGTCGCAGAAGGCCACCAGGAAGTCCCGCAGCGCCGGGTCGGCGATGCCGGCGACCCGGTCGTGGGCCTCGCCGTCCAGCTCCTCCCCGGCTTCGCCGACGCCGGCCGGCATCGACTCGGGCGCGGTGACGGTGCTCAGACCGGTGGCGGCGAGCAGGGCGTCGAGCAGGGTCTCGCCGCCGGCCGCCAGCCGGGCCTGCCAGAGCGTCCACAGGTCCCCGGGCAGCTCGGGCGACGCGAGGTCGACGCCGTGCCGCTCGGCGGCCCGGCCGAGGTCCGCCCCCGGCAGGGCCCCGTCCCACTCGGCCTCCTCCAGGGCCGCGGCGAGATCCGCGGCGAAGGGGGCGAGTTCCCCGGACAGCCCCCGCAGTTCGACGTGGAACAGCGAACGGCTCGCGTCGAAGACCAGTTCCGTCTCGTCGAGATCGCCGGGCGGGGCGAGCAGCAGGTGCCCGGTGCCGACCGTCTCCTCCCCCGCGAGCGCGGCCCGCCCGACCCACACCGGGTCCCGCTCCAACTCACTCTCGGCGAGGAAGTTGCCACTGTAGAAGGCGCCGTAGCGCGCCGTCCCGTCGTACTCGGCGAGCGGTCGGCCGAGCACCTCTCCGAAGGCCTGCCGCAGAGCGGCGTCCCACTCCTCGGAACGAACGGCCGGGCCATCGTCATGAAGCGTCATGCCGGGAGTACAGCACGCCCAACCGACAACCCCCGCCCCCGGGTTGGCTCAGCGGCTGTAGTTCTTGAGCGCCTCGGTGTCCAGGGTGACGTCCGGACCGGGCAGTTCCGCCCGTTCCCCGTAGCCGCACCTCCGGATCTCGCGGTAGCGACCCCTGACCGGCTCGCTGTGGCCGGTGACGGTGTCACTGCCGCGGTCGATCAGATGGACTCCGGCGTGACACCGTGCCTCGTCGCGGTTCGGGCGATGGCCTCGAAGGCGCCGACACTCGACTGCGGCCTCTTGGCGTTCGCCGCCGTGGGCGCGTGCTCCATCCCGTCAGCCGGTGGCGCGGACGTAGATGTCGGCGGCGCCGGGGAGGCCGACGGGGTCGGGGGCGACATAGATACGACGGGCGCGGGCGGGGGTGGCGGGGAGGACGGGGGTGGGGCTGGGGTCGGCGGTGGGGGTCGGGGCCGGGGCGGGTGAGGGGGTGTCCTCGGGGGTGGGGGTGGCGTCGGAGGCCGGGGAGAGGTGTTCGGCGGGTTCCGAGGCGGTCGGCTCGGGCTCCTCCGCCGCGGGGGTGTCCTCCGGGAGGGCGGAGGGGGTCGCCGTGGGGGTCGCCGTGGGGGTTTCGACGGCGGGCCCGGTGGCGGGTGCGGTGGCGGGCCCGGTAGTGGACGTGGCGACCGCCGGGCTGGGCGACGGGGCGGCGAACAGGCCGGGGGCGCCGACCTCGTGCGCCTGGGCCGGCTCGTCGCCGCCGAGTGCCTCGGCGAGGTCGGAGGGCACCGGGGCGAGGGCGCCGGGGGCGGCCAGGTCGTAGGTGCGCAGGAAGTCGCCGACGCCGACCTCGCGCCCGCCGGCCAGCCGGTAGTGCAGGTAGGCGACGGGCCGACCGTCCGGGGTGTGCGTGTAGACGGCGCCGACCGGGACGTAGTAGCGGCCCGCGCCCGGGTGCTGGGAGGGGTGGAGGCCGGCCAGCAGTTCGGCGCGGTCGCGGTCGGTCTCGATCGCGCCGCGGCCGACGGTGAGGGCGTTGACGCCCCGGACGGCCAGCGCGGCCAGCACCGACACGAAGACCACCAGCCCGATCGCGACGGTGCGGCGCAGCACGGGTCTGCCGTGCAGCGCCGGCCACGAGTCGCTGGGCACGCGTTCCGGCGACAGCCCGCGATCGGGCCCTCGTTGCCTCACTGTTCCTGCTCCCCCGGTCGGTCGGTCGTCCTGTGGCGGCCTGGCGCGGCGCGACCACTCTTAGTGCTCGACGTGGACCCTACGCTCCGAGTTCCGCACGGAACCACCCGGCCCGGAACGGTCCCCGTCAGCCGAGGTACGCCGGGGCGACCGCCGCTTCGAGAAGCCGCTGGACGGAGCCGGTGCCGTCGGCGGGGACGGTCCACAGGTCGGCCCCGAAGTCGCCGGGCATGGCGTACAGCAGGGTGTGGTCGTCGGACCAGACGGCCTGGTCGTCGATGCTGCGCTGTTCGGCGGTGGCGGTCTCGGCCATGGTGGCGAGGTCCAGGACGTACAGCCGCCAGGGGGCGTCCTCGGAGGCGCCGGGCATCCGCTTCTTGTAGGCGACCCGGGTGCCGTCCGGGGAGAGCGAGGGGCACTCGACGTTCTGGTGGAGCGTGGTGAGGGTGCGGGCGCCGAGGTCGCCGCGGACCAGGTAGGTCTGGCCGCCGGTGGCGGCGGTGGCGTAGAAGGCGTTGTCGTCGACGAAGGTCACGCCCCAGATGTTGACGTCGGGCGAGCGGTACGGCCGGCCGTCCTTGATCACGTCGAACTCCTCCAGGTTCTCCCGGAGGTTCCAGTCCCGGACGTCGACGATCGAGGTGCGGGTGGAGAAGTCGGTGCCCGCGTAGGAGTCGCCGCTGACGAAGACGGTCCAGGCGGCGAGGTGGCCGGAGGGCGAGACCCGGGAGCGGGTGGGGATGCCGGCGGCCGGGAAGGAGCGCAGTTCGCGCAGGTGGTCGTCGAGGACGACGGCCCGGTAGGTGTCCTGGAGGGCGCCGCGGTCGGCCCGCAGGCAGATGCCGGTGCCGGCGGCGGCGTAGAAGCGCAGGCACTGGACGCCGGAGGAGGTGCGCGGGCCGTCGGGGCGGTCGGCGGGGACGGTGACGATCTCGTCGCGGTGCGGGCCCCAGGCCATGTTGCGGAAGAGCAGCTGCCGGGAGGCGGGCGCCTTGAGGGCGACCTCGCCGGGGGTGACGACGGGGCCGCCGGCCTGGACGCGGTCGCGTTCGGCGGAGCGGTCGGCGGCCCACAGGACGGCGCCGGTGCCGACCCCGCCGAGCAGGAGGACGGCGACCAGCAGGATCAGCACCCGGGTGCGGTTGCGGAGGGGGGCGGTGGTCACTTGGGCACCTCGGGGTCGGAGGGGGTGGCGGCGGGGTCGGGCTCGCGCAGCACGAGCGCCGCCCCGGTGACGCAGCCGGCCAGCGCCAGCGCCGACCAGGTCAGCGCGGTGGTGCCGCCCACGGCGCTCCACAGCGCGCCGAACGCCAGCGAGCAGGCGAACCGGGCGAGCGCCTGTCCGGTGCCGACCAGCGCGAGCCCGGCGCCGCGCTGTGCGGCGGGGACGGTGTCGGCCGCGGCGGCGGCGAGCACGCCGTCGGTGGAGGCGTAGAAGGCGCCGTGCAGCAGCAGCACGCAGACCACCACCGGCAGCCCGTCGAGCGGGGAGAGCAGCAGCCCGTAGGCGAGCAGCAGGACGCCGTGGCCGGCCAGGAACAGCCGGCGGCGGCCGATCCGGTCGGCGAGCGCGCCGAGCGGGACGGCCAGCAGCAGGAAGGCCCCGGCGGTGCCGAGCGGGAGCAGCGGGAAGTACTCGGTGGCGAGGCCGAGCCGGCGCTGCACGAGCAGGTAGAGGAAGGAGTCGCTGACGGTGGTGAGACCGAGCAGCACGGCGCACACGGTGAGCCGGCGCAGCCCGGGGATGCGCAGCAGCGCGAGCCCGTCCCTGAGCCGGGGGTGCGACGTCGACGGCTCGTCGGCCTCCAGGCGGTTCGGTACGAAGAGCAGCAGGACGAGCACGCCGAGCACCGCGACGCAGGCGCTGACCGCGAACACCGCGTGGTAGCCCTGCTGTTGGCCGCCGTCGGCGAGCAGCGGGCCGCCGGCCATCCGCAGCACCAGGAAGGCGGTGAGCGGTCCGAGCAGCGCGCCGGCCGTGTCCATCGCCCGGTGCACGCCGAACGCCCTTCCCCGGTGGGCGGGTTCGGTGGCGAGTGAGATCATCGCGTCGCGCGGGGCGGTGCGCAGGCCCTTGCCGGTGCGGTCGGCGGCGAGCACGGCGCCGATCAGCGGCACGGTGTGGGCCAGCAGCAGCAGCGGTTTGCAGAGCGCCGACAGGCCGTAGCCGACGGCGGCGACGGCCTTGTGCCGGGGCGCGCCGTCGCGCCCGCGCCGGTCGGCGAGGTGGCCGCCGGCCAGCCGGACGACGGCGCTGAAGCCGTTCTGGATGCCGTCGAGCAGGCCGAAGCCGAGCGGGGACAGGCCGAGGCCGGTGAGCAGGTAGAGCGGCAGGACGGCGCTGACCATCTCCGAGGAGACGTCGGTGACCAGGCTGACCACGCCCAGGACCACCACGGTGCCGGGGACGGCGGCCCGCGCCGCCCGGCCGGTGGCGCCGTCGGCGGCCTCCCGCCGCCCCGGCCGGGTGGCCGGGGCGACGGGGGCCTTGGAGCTGCGGGAGTCCGCGACGTACACGGGCGTCAGTTCCAGATGCCGGTGATGGTGGCGGCGGAGGCGGCGTTGCCCGCGTGGGTGGTCAGGCCCGCGAGGTCCTCCAGCGTGCGCAGCACGTTGTAGTGGTTGTAGGTGGTGGCGGTGGTGGCGCCCGGGGTGACGTGGGCGCCGTAGAAGACGGTGGGGATCCGGTTGCCGGAGAGCCTGTTGTCCTCGTCGAAGGTCACGACGAGGATGCTGTTGTTGTTCTTGGCCCAGGCGGCGTAGGCGCCGAGCTTGTTCTGGATCCAGGTGTCGCCGGTGGAGACCGAGCAGTCGTGCATGTCGTTGCACAGGTCCGGGACGACGAAGGAGACCTTCGGCAGGTTCGCGAAGTTGGTCGGGAACTGCGTCATGGTGAACGCGGTGTTGGTCGGCACGTTGCCGAAGCCGAACCACGGGTTGTGCTTCTGGGCGTACTTGCCGCTGGAACAGGTGGTCGAACCCTGGCTCGGCAGGCCCTCGTTGTAGCTGGCCCAGGTCTTGCCGGCGGCGATCAGCTCGGAGGCGAGGTTCGGCTGGTTGATCGAGCCGACCGGCACGCAGCTGTCGTCGGTGCGGCCCTGGTTGGAGCCGGAGAACAGCTGGTAGTAGTTGGGCTCGCTGGGGTGGGTGAGCCCGAACGACTGGGTGAGGTTGGCGCCGCCGGCCTTCAGGGTGTTGTTGATGTACGGCGCGCTGGAGCTGCCGATCACCTGGGTGTAGGCGTGGTTCTCCATGACGACGACGACCACGTGGTCCGGGGTCGGCAGGCCGGCCGCCTGCGCGGTGGTGCCGGTGGCGGCCCAGAGGCCGAGCGAGCCGGCGACCAGGGTGAGGCCGGCGGCGGAGGCGGTCAGGGTGCGGCGGCGGGGGCGGCGCGGGGCGGCGCCCCCGGCGACGGGGTTCGTGGCGCTCATGTCAACAGTCTCCGGGGTTTCGGGCATGGTGTCCTCCGTGTCGGGGGCGGTCGGGTCGGGGAGGCGGCCCGGCCGCGGGGGAACTGCCGGATGGGAGAGGACCGCCGATCGGGGGACCGGCGGTTTCGGAGCGCCGCAAACAATAGGAGCGGCGCGGTGGCGCGGACCCCGGCGGCCACATGACGAAAAGGCGAACAGCGATCGCTGGCCGAGGATCGCCCCCGGGCGCACGTCACAGCCGTCGCGATTGACCCGTCCGTCACGGCCGTGGTGGGATTTCGGCGGCCCTCGGTGCCCGGCACCCGCCTGACCTGGGCATTCCGGCCGGTGGACGGTGGCGGGTTTCGGCCGCTCCGGGCGGCCCGGCCGGGGCCGGTCGGCGCGCGGCCCTCGGACAGATGTCGGGCGGGTGACGTGGAGAAATGGGACGTGGGCAGGGCGTGAGCACGGCGTGAGGGGTCCGGACGGGAACGGTTCGCGGTACATCGGTTCCGGCGCGCTGGGCGGTTCGGGTGACGTCGGGGGCGCCCCGGCCCCGCCCGGCCGCGGGCGGCTCGTCGTCGGGGTGGGCGTGCGCGGCTCGGCGACGGAGGCGGAGCTGCTGGACCTGATCCGGCGGACGCTCGCCGCGGCCGGACTGCCGCCCGGCGACGTCGGCGCCCTCGCCACCCTCGCCGGCAAGGGCGGCCACCCCGCCGTCCGCGCCGCCGCGGCGGCGCTCGGCGTCCCGGTGGCCGAGTACCCGGCCGGGACGCTGGCCGCCGCCCCGGTGCCGAATCCGTCCGGCGTCGTCGGCGACGCGGTCGGCACGGCCGGCGTGGCCGAGGCGGCGGCGCTGGCGGGGGCCGGCGGCGGACCCGCCGAGCTCGTCGTCCCCAAGCGGAAGTCGGCGGCCGCGACGGTGGCCGTGGCCCGCGCCCCAGGCCGTCCAGCACCCCGGCACACCCCAGGAGAGCAGCCGTGACCCCCCACTCCCCCGCCCAGCAGGCCGCCGCCGAGCCCGATCTGCGCCACCACGGGGACGCCGAGGTGCGCGCCGACGGCGCCGGCCTGGTCGACCTCGCCGTCAACGTCCGCACCGGCACGCCCCCGGCGTGGCTGCGCGAACGCCTCGCCGCCAGCCTCGCCGGCCTCGCCGCCTACCCCGACGGCGCCGCCGCCCGGGCCGCGGTCGCCGAGCGGCACGGCCGGCCGGTGGACGAGGTGCTGCTGACCTCGGGCGCCGCCGAGGCCTTCGTCCTGCTGGCCCGCGCCCTGACGCCCCGTCACATAGTCGTGGTGCACCCACAGTTCACCGAGCCCGAGGCAGCACTGCGGGACGCCGGGCACCCGGTGCGGCGGGTCCTGCTCGCCCCCGGGGAGGGCTTCCGGCTGACCGCGGGAGCCGTCCCGGAGGAGGCCGACCTGGTGGTGCTCGGCAACCCCACCAACCCCACCTCCGTCCTCCACCCGGCCGCCGCCGTCGCCGCCCTGACCCGACCCGGCCGCACCCTGGTGATCGACGAGGCGTTCATGGACACCGTGCCCGGCGAGCGCGAGTCGCTGGCCTCGGCCAGGGACCTGCCGGGCCGGGTGGTCGTCCTGCGCAGCCTCACCAAGACCTGGGGGCTGGCCGGCCTGCGGATCGGCTACGTGCTCGGCCCGGCACCGCTGATAGCCGCCCTGGCCGCGGCCCAGCCGCTCTGGCCGGTCTCCACCCCGGCGCTGGTCGCCGCCGAGGCCTGCTCCGCTCCGGCCGCGCTCGCCGAGGCGGACCAGGCCGCGTACGAACTCGCCGTCAGGCGCGAGCACCTGGTGAAGGGCCTGGCCGCGTTCCCGGCCGTCCGGGTGCACGGCGAGCCCGCCGCCTCCTTCGTACTGCTCGAACTCCCCGGCGCCGACGCCGTCCGCGCCCGGCTGCGCACCCTCGGCTTCGCCGTCCGCCGAGGCGACACCTTCCCCGGCCTCGGTCCGGACTGGCTGCGCGTGGCCGTCCGGGACGAGGCCACCACGGACCGCTTCCTGGCCGCCCTGGCGGAGGCGCTCGACGGCTGACGCGCTCCGGCGGCGCCCTCGGCTACTCGCAGATCCCCGGCTCCGCGGCCGGTTCGAGCAGCACCGGGTCGGCGAGGTAGCCGGGGGCGTCGAAGCGGAGCCGGTCGGCGGCGGTGAGGGTCGCCCAGCCGGGCAGGACGGGCGGCGCCCAGCCGACGCCCCACACACCGGGGAGGCCGGGCGGCAGGACGGGCCGCCGCTCGGTCCGCCACGAGCGCCCGGCGAAGCGCAGATGGCCGGTCTCGCACCTGGTGTTCCAGTCGAGCGCGTAGGGCACGCCCACGGCGGCGGCCGGGCCGGGGTCCGCCGGGACGGTGCCGGGCGCCACCTCGCGGTGCGGCGGCGGCAGGGCGGCGGTGTCCGCCGTCGCCACCGCCGTGGCCGTCACCGGCGCCGTCATCGGCGCCGACGCCGCGCCCCTGACCGTGACGGGGGCCGGCCGGCCGCCGTCGGCCCCGGAGATCGCCGGAACCACGGCCAGCGCCGCCCCGGCGGCCGCCACCACCGACCAGCGGGCCGCCCAGGCCCACCGGCCGTCCGGCCGCTCCTGCCCCTGCTCCTGCCCCTGCTCCTGCCCCTGCCCCCCGCCGCCGTACTCCCGCTCCCCGCTCATCCCGGTCGCCTCCTCGGAGTCCCGTTCTGGTGGCCATGGGACTCCGCGGGTCGGCATCCGGTTCCCCGCGTCCCGTCAGGAGCGCAGCACCACCGGATCGCCGAGCGCCACCCGGCCCGCCCTCAGCACCCGGGCGTACACGCCGGCGCAGGGCAGCGCGGGCAGGCCCGGCAGCGGGACGAGCCGGTTGCGCTCCGCGAGCGTGCGCAGCGCCGCCGCCGAGCGCGGCAGCCGCGGACCGTGCGCGAGGGTGGGGACGGCGCAGCGCGGGGTCGCGGTGACGACGTGCAGGCGCAGCTCCGCCCCGATCGCCAACTCGCCCTCCACCCAGCCGTTCTCGACGAAGCCGGCGACCCCGTCGGGCGTCCGGACCAGCACGTTCGGACGGTAGCGCTCGGCGGCGGCGCCGTCCGTCGCGGCGAGGGCGGCCGTGGTGAGCAGATGGAGCGGGGCGAAGTCGAAGAAGGTGCCGGGCGGCGCGCCGCGCCCCAGCCCGTTGACGGTGAACCCGACCTCGGCGCCCGGGCCGTGCGCCAGGACCTCCTCCGGGACGGACCGCTCGATGCTCGCGCCCGGCGGCGGCTCGGCGACCAGCCGGACCCTGCGCCCGAGCCGCTCCGACAGCCCGTCCTCGTCGACGGCGGCGCCGTCCGGGCCGGTGATCACCACCCCGCCGCCGGGCGCCGTCGCGGCGCTGAAGCCGAGCACGCCCGCCCACAGCCGCGGGTGCTTGGCGCTCACCACCCGCCCGGTGTCGGCGTCCAGCAGCGCGTACGCGCGGTCGCCGCGGATGCCGCGCTCCGTCACGGACGCCTCGCGGAGCTCCTCGCCGAGCATCGACTTCACGGGGTGGCGCCGCAGCCGCCCGACCGTACCGACCTTCACCCTTCGATCCCCAACTCCGCCTGAGCCCAGGCCCGCAGGGTGGCGAAGTCCTCGGTCCGCAGCCCGATCCTGGGGTCGATCCGGAAGGTGGCCGCCGGTCCGGGGTGGTTCTCCGCTATCCACTCGGTGTCCTGCGGCCCCAGCTCGTCGTCCACCCAGACGAACGGCCGCCCGGCCGCCCAGTCAACCAGCACCCGGGTCTTCCAGTGCAGGCCGTCGGGTTCGTCCTGGTGCATCCGCGGCCAGCGGACGTAGGGGAGTTCGGGCAGGCCGAGGAGCGGGGCGATCCAGGTGTTGGCGTCCTCCTGCCAGGTCGTCGCCCAGACCAACTCGAAGGGCAGGCCCAGCAGTTCCGGACCGTGCTCGGGGTTGAGCCAGAGCCGGAGCGGCTCGACCGCTTCGTCGGCGCGGCCGGGGAAGCGGGTCAGCCAGAACTCCGGCCGGAGGTGGTGGGTCCGGTAGCCGGGCGGCTGTTCCTGCGGCACGGCGGCGTACGGGTTCAGCGGGCCGTCGACGTCGAGGAGGAGGAGTGGGAGTGCGGTCATGGGGGGATCGTCCCGCGCGGCGGGGGCGTTGACCATCCCGTTCCGGCGCGGCGGTCTGCGACAGGATCGGGATATTTCCCGCACCGGGCCGTGAACGATCCCGTCGTACGGTCGGGTTGCGCCGGTGAACGACACCGGCGGTCACGCCCCAGGGGGAACCCGCATGCGCTCGCGCCGTCTCGCTCTCACCGCCGTCGCCGTCGTGGCGCTCGCCGTCACCGCCACCGCGTGCGGGCCGGAGAACAGCGACACCGCGGCCCCCGCGTCGAGCCCGGCGGCGACCACCGCGCCCTCCGCCGCGACGCCCTCGGCCACCGCCGCGAAGCCGACCGACCCCGCCGCCACCGCCGCCACCGCCGCCACCGCCACCAAGCCCGCCGCCACGCCCTCCACCGGTTCCACCGGTTCCACCGGCTCCGCCCCCGCCGCCGCACCGGCGGGCACCTGCGGCGCCAAGGACCTCGTGCTGACCGCCAAGGCGGAGTCCCAGGCCGGCGGCTACATCCTGATCGCCGCCAAGGCCAGGCCCGGCGTCACCTGCACGCTGCCGCCCCGGCCCCCGGTCATCGCCTTCGGCTCGCGCGGCATCGAGGCCGCCAAGGCCGAGAAGGGCGTCAGCCAGCCGATCAGGCTCAGCGGCGCGGACACCGCCTACGCGGGCGTGATGACGAAGACCACCAAGGACAACCAGGCCGTCGAGTTCAGCGACGTCATCGTGGGCATCGGCAGCCCGGACCCCGACCCGGTCAGCCTGCCGATCGGCCCGACCAACGTCGACCGGCCGGTCGTCACCAACTGGCACAACCTGCCGGAGAACGCCGTCCCCGTCCGCTGAGGCAAAACCGCTGGTCCGGCGGCCGGATCCCTGCTTGGATCCGGCCATGACCAGTGACACCGGACTGCCCGACGGCTACGAGATCTCCACCGACCCCGCGCGCCTCGACGTCGCGCTGATCCACCGGTGGCTGTCCCAGGACGCCTACTGGGCGCTCGGCCGCAGCCGCGAGAAGCAGGACCGGGCGATCGCCGGATCGCTCAACTTCGGCCTCTACGAGCAGGCTTCGGGCGAACAGGTCGGCTACGCGCGGGTGGTCACCGACCACGCCACCTTCGCCTGGCTGTGCGACGTCTACATCGCCCCCGCCGCCCGCGGCCGGGGCCTGGGCACCGCGCTGGCCGCCGGCGTCCGCGACCGGCTCGCCGACCAGGGCCTGCGCCGCGTCCTGCTCGCCACCGCCGACGCCCACGGCGTCTACGCGAAGGTGGGCTTCCAGGCCGTGGAGAAGCCCGAGAAGTGGATGATCCTGGGCGAGCAGTAGCACCGGATCCGGGGCCTGCCGACGCCGCAGGCCCCGGTCTAGCCTTCCGGTCGGCGCCAGAGGCCGCGGGCGGCCAGCACCGGCAGCACGCCCTCGCCGAACCAGTACGCCTCCTCCAGGTGCGGCATCCCGCTGAGCACGAACTCGTCGATCCCCAGCTCGTGGTACTCGGTGACGAGGTCGGCCACCTCCCGGTGGCTGCCCACCAGCGCCGTCCCGGCCCCGCCGCGCAGCAGGCCGACACCCGCCCAGAGCCCGGGGTACACCTCCAGCCGCTCCGCCGAGCCTCCGTGCAGCGCGAGCATCCGGCGCTGGCCCACCGACTCGCTGCGGGCCAGCGCCCGCTGGGTCTCCCGGACCCGCTGCGGATCCATCGCCGCCAGCAGCCGCTCGGTCTCCGCCCACGCCTGTGCCGAGGTGTCCCGGGTGATCACGTGCAGCCGGATCCCGAACCGCACCACCCGCCCCTCCCGCGCGGCGAGTTCACGGATCCAGGTGATCTTCTCCCGCACCTGCGCGGGCGGCTCGCCCCAGGTGAGGTACACGTCCGCGTACCGGGCGGCGACCTCGCCCGCCGCCGGGGACGACCCGCCGAAGTACACCGCCGGCGCCGGCTCCGGCAGCCGGGTCAACTCCGCCCGCTCGACCCGCAGATGGGGACCGTCGTGGTCCACCGTCTCGCCCGCCCAGAGCCGCCGCACGACCGACAGGAACTCCCCGGTGCGGGCGTAGCGCGCGTCCTTGTCCAGGAAGTCCCCGTACGCGCGCTGCTCCGCCGACTCGCCGCCGGTCACCACGTTGAGCAGCAGCCGCCCGCCGGCGTGCCGCTGGTAGGTCGCCGCCATCTGCGCGGCCAGCGTCGGCGCGATCTGCCCGGGCCGGAACGCCACCAGGTACTTGAGCCGCTCGGTCACCTGGGTGAGCATCGCCGTCGTCAGCCAGGCGTCCTCGCACCACGCCCCGGTCGGCGTCAGCGCCCCCTCGAACCCCAACTGCTCGGCGCTGCGGGCGATCTGCCCCAGGTACCCGAGGGACGGCGGCCGGTCGCCGCCGGCCGCGCCGGGCGTCGAGCCGTGCCCGCCGCCGACGACGTGCCGGCTGTCGCCGTTGGTGGGCAGGAACCAGTGGAACGTCAGGGCCATGAACAACACACTCCGTACCGGGAAGAGCCGCCTGGGGGAAGGGGGGTGAGCCGCTCACCCGTGACAGGCGGCCGTCCACACCCGCGCGAGATCCACGTGCAGGCGTCGCACGAGGTGTCCGGTGGCAGCGGCGGAGGCGGTCATACGCGCGATTATCCGCCCGCGACCAGCACCGATCAAGAGCGCCGACCGCCGGCCGCCCGTGTCTCAACTTGGCCACCACACGGCCGAAACAATGGGCGCCGAACCCCGCGGGCAGGATCATGGGCGACGCAAGCGCCGGGCCAGCCAGGGGGGTTGGGCCTCCGGCGCCCGTTGAGCGGAGACGAAGTGGCGCGCAGACATCTGGTGTACGTGCTGCCCGGGATCGGCGGCAGCGTGCTGGAGCGGCCGGGGTCGGGCGGGCGGCCCGGCGAGGTCGTCTGGGACGCGGGTTTCGGCGACATCGCCGGCCTGCTCACCAGGCCCGGCCGGCTCGCCCCCGACGAGCCGCTCCGCCCGACCGGCGTGATCCGCTCCCGCCGGCTGCTGCCCGGCTGGACGGTCGTCCCCGGCTACGAGCGGCTGCTCGACGGCCTGCGCGCGCTGCCCGGCGTCCGGCTCGACGAGGGCCACCCCGACCGGCCCGACCCGGCCGCCAACGTGGTCGTCCTCCCCTACGACTTCCGCCTCGGCGTCGCCCACGCCGCCGAACGGCTCGCCGCCGACGTCCACGAGCGGCTCCAGGACTACACCGAGGCCGAACGGGCCGGCCGGGTCACCGTCGTGGCGCACTCGATGGGCGGACTGGTCGCCCGCTACTGGCTCGGCCCGCTGGAGGGCTGGCCGCTCTGCCGCGCCCTGATCACCCTGGGCACGCCGCACCGGGGCGCGCCCAAGGCGCTGGACGTGCTGGCCAACGGCGTCCGGGTGGCCGGCGTCCGGCTGGGACGCGTCAGCGAGTTGCTGCGGAGCTGGCCGGGCGTCGCCGACCTGCTCCCCCGGTACCCCGCCGTCTGGGACGGCACCACCGGTGCCGCCCGCCACCCGCGCGAGCTGGCCCTGCCGGGGCTCGGCGCGGCGGCCGAGGCCGGCTGGGAGCTCCACCGGGAGATCGAGGCCGGCTGGCGGAGCATTCCGCGCGGCCCCGACGCGCCGGCGGTCGTCCCGCGCCTCGGCTGGAGCCACGACACCCCGTCCTCCGCGCACTGGGACGGCCACCGGCTCACCCTGCACAAGACCCCGCCGAGCTGGCTGCACCTGGACGGCTGGGAGCACGACCACGGCGACGGCACCGTGCCCGCCTTCTCCGCCGTCCCGCTGGAGCTGAGCGCCGACGACCCCTCCGGCTGGCGCGCCCGCGACCGGCACGGCCCGATCGCCTCTGCGGCCTGGATCCCGGGCCTCGTCGAGGCGTACGAGCGGCGGGCCCCGCTCGGCGCCGTCCAGGGCGAGCAACGGAAGACCTCGCTGGGACTCGACCTGGACGAACTGCACCCGGCCGGGGCGGCGGTGCCGCTGCGGGTACGGCTGCGCGGCGACACCGTCCCGGGGGAGGGCGCGGAGGGTGTGGGGGGCGTGGAGGGGCTGTCCGTGTGGGCGGCGGTGCGGCAGGCCGAGGAGCCGGGCCGCCGCACCGCCGAGGTGCGGCTTGAGTGGGACGCGGCGGAGGGCTGCCACCGCGTCGACCTGCCCGGGCAGGAACCGGGCCTGTACGACGTCAAGGTGACGGTGCGCGCCGTCCCCGGCGTCGGCGACCTCACCGCGGGCGACGCCTTCGCGGCGGTGGGCCCGTGAGCGGCTGGCCGCGCTGGAACCAGGAGGGCGAGCCCGCGGCGCTCGCGAAGTACGTCCGCCCCGACGAGGTCGCCGCCCTGGTCCGCCTCCCCGGCCCGGCCGGCGGCAGCCTCCTGGACCAGGCCCGCGCCGTGTACGAGGCGCTGGCGGCCGCCGGCATCACCTACGCGTACGAGGCACCGAGCGACGACCCCGCGCGGCAGGTGGTCCGCGAACCGGCCGAGGTGCTGTGGAGCCCCCGGCACGCCACCTGCCTCGACCTCGCGCTCACCCTGGCCGGCGCCTGCCTGCACGCGGGGCTGCGGCCGTTCGTCCTGATCGTCGACCCGCCCGGGGCCGTCGGCGCCGCCCACGCCCTGCTCGGCGTCCGGATCGGCGACCCCGACCCCGACGAGCCGGGCCCGCCGGACGCCGACCTGTGGGAGGCGCGGCCGGCGGACTGGGAGGAGCTCGTCCAGGAGGAGGTGGACGGCCCGGCCCGCCCCCTGCTGCTGCTCGACCCGGTCGGCGTCGCCCACGCCCTGCCCACCTCGCCGATCATCGGCACGGGCGCGGCCTTCGCCGACGCCGCCCGGGCCGGCGCGCGGTACGCAGCCGGGTGGACGTGGCGTGTGGCGGTGGACGTGGGGCGGTTGTGGCGCGCCCGGGACTCCCACGTCCCGTCCGACCATCCGGCCGACGACCCGCTGCGGCCGCCGTACCTGCCGCTCGACCCGGAACTCCACCGGCCGCTGCAACTGCTGCGGCCGGAGCACGAGGTGGTGCCGTTCCAGGCCCGCGCCGAACTGACCGTGCTGACCACCTGGTGCCGGTCGGTCGCCGAGGGCCGCCACACCGGCGTCGCCGTCGTGCACGGTGTCGGCGGCGCGGGCAAGACCCGGCTCGCCCTCGAACTGGCCGAACGGCTCGCCGAGCGGCACGGCTGGTACGCGGGCTACCTGCGCAAGGACACCCCGGGGCTGGCGTGGCTGGGCACCGTCACCTCGCCCACGCTGATCGTGCTCGACTACGCCGACGCCCGGCCACAGGAGGCCCGCGACCTGCTGCGGGTGCTGCGCCGACGCGTCGAGCGCGGCGGCACCCCGGCCGTCGTCGTGATGACGGCCCGTTCCACGGACGGCCAGTGGCTCGACGACCTGCGCAACGCGTGGACCACCGATGGCCAGCTCTGCCGGGAACGCCCCCCGATGCAGCTGCCGCCCGAGCACCCCGACGGTGAGGCGCTCGTCCGGCGGGCGGCCGACGCCTTCCGGCTCGACGACCGACAGGCCGACCTGGAGGCGGCCGCCGGGACCACTCCGCGGGACTGGACCACGCTCGACCGCCTACTGCTCGCCTTCCTCGCCGCCCGCAGCCCCGACAGCGACCGGCTCCCCGCCACCCGCGCCGAGCTGTACGAGGAGGTGCTCCGGCACGAGCACCGCTACTGGACCGAGGTCTACCGCCGCACCACCGGTACCCCGGGCGACGCCCCGCTCGACGTCCTCGACCGCGCCGTCACCGCCCTCACCGTGCGCACGCCCGTCGGCCGCAAGGACATCACCGCCGCACTGCGCACCGTCGAGGAGCTGGCGGACGACGCCCGTTGGCGCGACCAGATCCGCGCCACCCTCACCGCCTGCCTCCAACCGGCCCCCGGCGAGCCCCTCATCCTCCGCCCCGACCCGATCGCCGACCACTTGGCCCTCCGCACGCTGAAGGCCGAGGAGGGAATGCTGGCGGCGGTGCTGGACGGGCTCGACCAGCAGCAGGTGACCGAGGCGCTGCGGCAGTTCAACCGGGCCGCGGCGGCGGATGAGGAAGCCGCCGCGGAGATGGTCGCCGAGTGGATCGGGGACGGAGAGGAGCGGTGGCTACCCGTCCTGGTCGTCGCCTTCGCCCAGCGCGGTGCAGCGCTCGAAGCGCTCGAGCAACTCGTCGATGCGCCCCGAGCACCATCCTGGCTGAACGAACTGGCCGACAGGATCCCGGACTCGGCCCTCGGACTGCCGGGCCTCGCACTCCGTGCCGAGCTGCGGTGCCTGGCCGAGCTGTCGAGCGCGGGAGGCGGACGGGAGGCCGAACGCGCCGTCCGGTTGCTCCGCGTGGCACGTCAGCAGTCCGACACCGGCGACCTGTCCGGCGCGGTCTCCTCGGCCGCCGAGGGCGTCGCGCTCCTACGCAGACTCGCCGACACGGACCCCTCGCTCCTGGTCTATCTCACCAAAGGGCTCGGCACCCTTGCCGTCCACCTGTCCGACGCGGGCGACCACGCGGCGGGGCTCGGCCTCATCGTCGAAGCCACCGCGCACTACCGCCGGCTCGCCGCCACCGACCCGGACACCTTCCTCCCGGATCTCTCCGCCGCCCTCAACAACCTCTCCGGCCACCAGGCCGAGCTGGGGCAGCACGCCGCGGCACTCGCCACCGCCACCGAGGCCATCGACATCCGCCGCCGACTCGCCGCCGCCAACCCCGATGTCTTCCTCCCCGACCTCGCCACCTCCCTCAACAACCTCGCCAGCCACCAGGCCAGCCTGGGAGACCACGCCGCGGCACTCGCCACGGCCACCGAGGCCATCAACATCCGCCGCCGACTCAGCGCCACCAACCCCGTCCTGCTCCCCGGCCTCGCCACCACTCTCAGTAACCTCGCCGTCCACCAGTCCGACGTCGGAGACCACGCCGCGGCACTCGCCACCGCCACCGAGGCCATCAACATCCGCCGCCAACTCGCCGCCGCCAACCCCGATGTCTTCCTCCCCGACCTCGCCACCTCCCTCAACAACCTCTCGACGTACCTGGCCCACACGGGGGACCGTGCTGCGGCGCTGGCCACCGGCACCGAGGCCGTATCCCACCTCCGCCGACTCTCCGCCGCCAACCCCCGTCTCTTCCTCGCCGACCTCGCCAGCTCCCTCAACAACCTGTCCAACTACCAGGCCGCGTTGGGGGATCGCCACGCGGCTCTCGAATCCGGTACGGAGGCGGTCAGCATCCACCGCCGACTCACCGACGCCCCTCTCCAAGATCTCGCCTCATCCCTGAACAACCTCTCCAACCAGCAGGCCGAGGTCGGGGACCGCACCGGAGCACTCGCCTCCATCACCGAAGCCGTCGACATCCGCCGCCGACTCGCCACCGCCAACCCCGTCGCGTTCCTCCCCGACCTCGCCACCACCCTGAACAACCTCTCCAACCGGCAGGCCGGAGTCGGGGACCGCACCGGAGCACTCGCCTCCATCACCGAAGCCGTCGACATCCGCCGCCGACTCGCCACCGCCAACCCCGCCGCGTTCCTCCCCGACCTCGCCAGCTCCCTCAACAACCTCTCCAACCACCAGTCCAACGTCGGGGACCACGCGGCGGCGCTGGAGTCCATCACCGAAGCCATCGACCACTACCGCCAACTCGCCGCCACCAACCCCGCCGTCTTCCTCCCCGACCTCGCCATGGCGCTGGGCAACCTGGCCAATCAGCAGGCCGGAGTCGGGGACCACACCACCGCGCTGGCGTCCGTCACCGAGGCCGTCGACATCCGCCGCCGGCTCGCCACCGCCAACCCCCGCGCCTTCCTCCCCGACCTCGCCAGCTCCCTCAACAACCTCTCGGCCCATCAAGCCGAGGTCGGACAGCCCTCGGCGGCACTGGCCTCCATCACCGAAGCCATCGACCACTACCGCCAACTCGCCGCCACCAACCCCGGCGCCTTCCTCCCCGACCTCGCCAGCTCCCTCAACAACCTCTCGGTCCACCGGGCCAACAACGGAGACCACACCGCGGCATTGGCGTCCGTCACCGAAGCCGTCAACCACTACCGCCAACTCGCCGCCACCAACCCCGGCGCCTTCCTCCCCAACCTCGCCAGCTCCCTCAACAACCTCTCCAACCGCCAGGCCAACAACGGAGACCACACCGCGGCACTGGCCTCCATCACCGAAGCCGTCAACCACTACCGCCAACTCGCCGCCACCAACCCCGGCGCCTTCCTCCCCGACCTCGCCAGCTCCCTCAACAACCTCTCGGTCCACCGGGCCAACAACGG